>DASULL010000442.1:0-8093 GCA_036278215.1 Gammaproteobacteria bacterium
CCAAGGGTACCGACGAGGAGGACAGAATGGAGGGTCTTCTTCATGGCAAATATCCTTGTCTTCGTTGTAGGAGTCCTTCGAAGGGAGTCTATCACCCGATCTTTGCAAGGGACCCACTTTGCAAGGGACCCAGGAGTGCGAGCGCCGCTTCGCTATTGGCGGGCCAAGGGGGCTAGGCAGTAGTGACCTATAGCGAAGTGGTTCGACCTGCAAGGTGGTTCCTAGCGCCCACGCCGTTCGGCGGGCTTGCGGAAGGTGGCGGTTCTCCCGCTCGCTTCGGTTCACAGCCGCTCCGGTAGATAAGAGCGGAGCCGGTCGGCGCGCAGCTTGCTGAGGTCTTTGGGCAGTTCGAGCGCGATGCGGGAGCGGGTGTTATCGTCCAGCTCCTCCCGCAGCAGGCCGAGAAACTCGGGCCCGGCGACGACCACCAGCCGTTGATAGCGCTTCTCCAGGGTCGCCCGGCGGAGATGATCCGCCACCTCCCTGGCAAAGCGCTGCGCCAGTATTTTCTCTGGCGGGCGCGCTGGCTCGTAATCGCTGCCCTGGCGAGCGCCGTTCGCTCCCAGCTCCAACCGTCTGGTCTGCTCACTGGTGTAGATGTCGCCGGCGTGCAAGCGCCCTTGGCTGTCTGCTAAATCCATCAGCTCCTCCAGGGGGCCTATCCGGGACTCGGCCCGGAACACACGTGCGCGAGCGGAATCGGCGACCACTACCCAGGCTGCGTCCATACATTGCCTCCCCACGGGTACCTCAGGATTTGCTTATAGACAGATGGCGGCAACCGCGGCAAAGCCAAGGCGCGCCGGGGTGTGGGCTGCGAGCCAGGGCAGCATCGCCTTGACGGCCCTGGGACTGGCGCCTACTTTCAAATTGTTCGAATCATAAATTCATGTGCGCTTTGCGAACATTGGCTGAGAGTTGATCCTCGTAACGCGCCGGAACAGCAGAGCTCGAAAAAGAGCCCGCGACGCGGGCCCGTAGCGGGGGCAGTGTTTCGGGCGCAGCCGCTGTTAACGGCTGGGGGAGGGGAAGATGGAGCATTCAGGTCGGGCTACGGTGGCTTCTCAGTGGCTGCGCAAGGCGGCTGAACTGGGGGTCGAGAATATCTTCGTCAACCTCGGCAGCGATCATCCGGCGTTCATGAATGCCTTCGCCGAAGTGGCCGCCAATGGCAGCCTGCCACGCGTCATTGTCTGCCCACACGAAATGACGGCGTTGAGCGCCGCTCATGGCCACGCCATGACCTCCGGCAAGTTGCAGATGGTGCTGGTCCACGTCGACGTAGGTACTCAGAATTTGGGCGGCAGTATCCACGACGCGACCCGCGGGCGGGCACCGGTGATCATAGTGGCCGGCATGTCGCCGGTGACTGGCGAGCCGGAAGTCCTGGGCAGCCGCACCGAGTTCATCCATTACCTGCAGGATGTGCCGGCGCAGGCGGATATCGTCCGGCAGTACATGAAATGGACCTACGAACTGCGCCGGCCGGAGTCCGCCGAGGCCGTGCTGAACCGTGCCTGCATCATGGCGACCACCGAACCCAAGGGGCCGGTGTATATCCAGGCTGCCCGCGAGGTGTGGGAAGCGCCCGCCTTTCCGAGTCCGAGTGCCGCCGCGAGAAGGCCGGCGGCGGTCAAGCCCGGCACCTTGAGTGCCGAGGACTGTCGCTGGCTGCTGGAGAGTATCGCCGGCGCCAGGTGTCCGGTGGTGCTGACCTCGTATCTGGGCCGCAACCCGGCCACGGTACCGGCCTTTGCGCGCTTCGTGGAGCGGACCGGGTTGGCGGTGGTCGATACCAACGCGCGCTGCGTCAACTTGCCGGGCAACCATCCGCATTTCCTCGGCTACAGCCGCAGCGCTATCCCGCCGGAGGCGGATCTGGTGCTGGTCATCGACTGCGACGTGCCATGGCTGCCGCAGATTGGCCGGCCGAGCACCGAAGCATTGGTCGTTGGCATCGACATCGATCCGCTGAAGAGCACCATCGGCCTGTGGGACTTCGTCTATGACCATGCATTGCAGGCCGACACGGCAGTGGCGATTCCGGCGCTGAATCAGGCGCTCGACGCCTACCTGGCGGAACAGGGTGGTGACGAGTTGGACGGCGCCGAAGCGCGGCGGCGGTGGATTCGCACGCTGCACGAGCGTCAGGCGCAGGTCGTGCCGAAGCGGGGGCCGGGCGAGGAGCGGGTGCGGGCGGTGCTGGCGGCCCTGCGGCGACAGGCCCCGGACAAGCACATCGTGGTCTGCGAGGCGCCTTCCCATACCGAAGTGATGCCCGATGCCCTGCGCATGGAGGCGCCGGGCTCGTTGCATCACAGCGGCGGTTCCGGGCTGGGCTGGGGCATCAACGCGGCTCTGGGAGTGAAGCTGGCGAATCCCGATCACTTGGTGACGGCCATCGTTGGCGACGGCTGCTTCATGTTCGGCGTCCCCACCAGTTGCTACTGGGTATCGCGCCACTACCGCATTCCCTTTCTCACCGTGCTGCTGAACAACGGCGGCTGGAGGTCGCCCAGCATCTCGACCAATCTCATCCACCCGGACGGGCCGGCCAAGGCGAGCAACCGTTACCACATTAACGCCGGTCGCGGCGTGCGCTTTGACGGCGTGGCAGCGGCGGCGGGGGAAGCCGCCACCTTCGTGATCGACACCGACGAGGTAATCGAAGCCGTGCTGGAGCGGGCGATCCAGGAGGTGCGTGCTGGCCGCAGTGCGCTGGTCACGGTCGAGCTGCCGCTGGTATCGGACGACTGATCTTGCCGCGCTGCCGCTGCGCGGGGCGGCACGTGCCACCCGGAGCAGCAGACGTTTCTGGATTCATAAAAAGCAGACAAGGGGGAGGAGAGGCGATGAAGAACTGCATCTGGTACACGGCGGTTGCCGCCGCATTGCTGACCCTGAGTGCCGGGGTGGCCGGTGCTCAGGTTACCGAGCTACGCTTCGCGCACTGGCTGCCGGAGCCGCACCCGCATCATCAGCGCGGTTTCAAGGTCTGGGCCGAGTCGGTGCAGAAGGCGTCGGGCAACTCCATCCGGATCAGCTTCTTTCCGGCCCAGCAGCTCGGTTCCGCCGCCGACCACCACGATCTGGCGCGGGACGGCATAGCCGATCTGGCCTGGACCAACATGAGCTACCAGCCCGGCCGTTTCCCCATCGCCGGCGCGGGTGAGAAGCCGTTCCTGATCTCCGAGCCGGTGGCCGGCTCGGCTGCCTACCACGAGTGGTACTCGCAGTACGCCGAGCGCGAACTGAAAGACACCAAGCTCTGTCTCGTCCATCTGCAGCCATTGGGTGCGCTGCACTCGAAGAAGTCGGTGACTCATCCGGGCCAAGCCCGGGGCATGACCATTCGCCCGCCGAGCGCCAACGTCGGCCGCTTCTTCGCTCAGCTCGGCGCGACCAATGTGCAGGTGAGCGCGCCGGAGTCGCGCGAGGCACTGGCGCGGGGCACGGCGGATGCGCTGGGCTTCCCCTGGGACAGCATCTACACCTTTGGCATCGATCAGGTGGTGTCGCACCATCTGGATATGCCGCTGTACGTGAACGTCTTCGGCCTGATGATGAACCAGGCCAGCTATAACCGGCTGTCGGCCGAGCAGAAGGCGGTCATCGACCAGCACTGCTCGGCGGAATGGGCGAGCAAGATCATGAGCGGCTGGAACGAGAACAACGTGCAGGCTCGCCAGCGCTTCATCGATGATCCGAAGCACACCGTGGCGACACCGACAGCCGATGAGCTGAAGGCTTGGATTCAGGCGGCCGAGGCCATCCAGCAGAGCTGGGCGGCCGATGTGCGCAAGGCCGGCTACGACGCCGAGGCGATGTGGACGGACCTGGAGCAGCGTCTGCGCAAGGCGAATGCGCTCTACGAGTAAGGCTTGAGCTACGGCCGCCGGTCGGTGCTGGCGTTCTGACGCAGGAAATTCCCCATGGGCCTGGTACGAGCGATCAATAAGGTGGCGGCGCTGATCGAGCGCATTGCCAGCCTGTGCCTGGCGGCGATCACCGCTGTCATCTTCATTTCCTCGCTGGCGCGGTATCTGTTTGCGGCACCGATACCCGATAGCCACGCCATTTCCAGTCTGCTTCTTGGTGTCGCCGTCCTCTGGGGGCTGGCCTCGGTCACTTGGCATGACGGCCACATCTCCGTCGATATCGTCTGGCTGCTGGCCGGGCCGCGGCTGCGCTGGTTCATGGATGTCTGCGGGCTGCTGCTGACCGGCCTGTTTCTCGCGCTGTTCGCCTGGATGCTGCTGGGCCGCATCGAAACCGTGCTGGCATCCGGCCAGTACACGGTGGACCTGCGCCTGGCGATCTGGCCGTTCTATCTAATGGCTTGGGCCGGAGTGGTGGCCGCCGTCGTGCTTTGCTGTGCCCGGCTCTGTCTGCTGGTGTTCCGGCCGCTCGCGCTGCCGGAACGCGCCGGCGTGGGCAGCGCGGCAGAGGAGGCGGTCTGACGTGCTGGACCGTGATCTGATTGCGATCCTTGGCTTCGTCGTGCTGTTCGTGATGATCTTCGCGCGGGTGCCGGTCGGTATCGCCATGGGACTGGTCGGCGTCGGCGGCTTCGCCGCGGTGGTTGGCCCCCAGCCGGCGCTGAACTTGCTGGCCACTTCACCGATCCGAACCGTCACCGACTACAATCTGAGCCTGATCCCGATGTTCATCCTGATGGGGGTGTTCGCCACCGCCACCGGCATGAGCCGCGAGCTGTTCCGGGCCGGGCAGGCCTGGCTGGGCGGCTTCCGCGGCGGTATGGGCATGTCGACCATCGCGGCTTGCGGCGGCTTTGCCGCCATCTGCGGCTCGTCGGTGGCGACCGCCGCCACCATGACCAAGGTAGCCTTGCCGGAGATGCGCCGACAGGGCTATTCCGACCACGTCGCCACCGGCCTGATCGCCTCCGGCGGCACGCTGGGCATCCTGATCCCGCCGTCGGTGGTGATGGTTCTGTACGGTTTTCTCACCGAGCAGGACATTGGCCGACTGTTTATCGCCGGCGTCATTCCCGGCGCGCTGGCCATCCTGATTCAGATCGGAACGTTGCAGATCATGGCGTGGCGTAACCCGGCTGCCATGCCGGCCGGCGCGAAGGCCAGCTGGCAGGAGAAACTGGCCTCCATGCGCGGCGTCTGGGCCGTCGCGCTGGTATTCGTCGCCGTCATTGGCGGTATCTACCTGGGGGTGGTGACGCCGGTGGAGGCGGCGGCGTTAGGCGCGGCAGCGACTTTCATGATCGGGCTACTCCGGCGCCGGCTTAGCCTGAAGCAGACCCTCGACTGCCTGTTGGAAGCCCTACGCACTTCGGTCGCCATCTTCACCATCCTGGTCGGCGCGATGCTGTTCAGCTACTTCCTGGCTGTAACCCAGGCGCCGCAGGCGCTGGCGCAGTGGTTGGTCAGCCTGCCGGTGGGAGAGCTGGGATTGCTGCTGCTGATTCTGCTGGTCTTTCTGCTCATGGGTTGTGTGCTGGACCCCATGGCGATGGTCATCCTGCTGGTACCCATCGTTTATCCGGTGATTGTCAACCTGGGCTTCGACCCGATCTGGTTCGGTATCCTGGTGGTGGTCGCGGTGGAGCTGGGCATGATCACGCCGCCAATCGGAATGAACGTGTTCGTCATCCGCTCGGTGGCGCCGGACGTATCGCTGTGGCAGATCTACCGCGGCGTGGGGCCCTTCGTGCTGGCGGATTTGGTGCGACTGGCACTGCTGCTGGCTTTCCCTGCGCTGGCTCTGTTTCTGCCGGCACGGATGTGAGGCTCTGCCGGCCGGTAACAGCGTTGCTTTCCTGGCCAACGCTCCTGCCCATCGAAAGAATTCGATGTAAATAAAATGGTCTACTTCTTTTGTGGATCAGCCTCCTGTTGGCGCTTGCTCAGCCAGGTTTATGGCTGAGCAAGCGCTCTGCCGGGGCTGCGGGATAACATGGCGAGTGCTGGTTTGCGCCCGCGCACCACAGGGGTAGGCATTATCTTGAATCAGCGAATGCTGCGCTTAGGCGCCCCGCTTGCTCTGCTGCTGATCGCGATCAGCGGTTGCTCCAGCGTCTACTACAACACGATGGAGAAGCTCGGCTATGAGAAGCGGGATCTGCTGGTTGATCGGGTAGAGGACTCGCGCGCGGCGCAGGAAGCGGCGCGCAAGCAGTTCGAGTCGGCGCTCGATCAGTTCATTGCGGTCACCAATTACCAGGGCGGCGATCTGGAAGCGGTGTACCGCCGGCTGAAGTCGGAATACGACGACAGCGCGGCAAGGGCCGAGGCGGTGCGGACCCGGATCGATCGGGTCGAGCAGGTGGCCGACGATCTGTTCGCCGAGTGGAAGGCAGAGCTTGATCTCTACCGCGATCCACAGCTGCGGCGTAGCAGCGCTCGCCAGCTCGAACAGACCCGAGCGCGCTACAAGCAACTCATCGCCGCCATGCACCGGGCCGAGAAAGGCATGGCCCCAGTGCTGAGCGCATTCCAGGATCGGGTGCTCTACCTCAAGCACAACCTCAACGCTCGGGCGATCGCTTCGCTGCGCGACGATCGCGCTGCTATCGAGTCGGACATCCAGACGCTGATCAAGCAGATGAACGCCTCGATCGATGAAGCAAATCGGTTTATCGCCGAGATGACCAAGCACCAGTAACGGGGCGGACCGATGGGCGATGGCGGCTGCTTGTCCCTCATCGTTCGGTTGCCGCTTGCCGGCGGATGAATCAGAATCACCAAAAACTCGAAGCGTGACTTGCAATCGCGCCACCATCGCAAGGACCCGTTATGTCCGTCTCCGTCTTCTTGAAGAAAAATCTTGTCGCCGTGATCGGCGTCGCCCTGCCCCTGCTGCTGGTGGTGCTGCTGGTGGCCTTGCGCGGTATCACGGCCAGCAGGATTCCCGAGCCCCGCCACGATCTGCTGCTGGTCAGCCAGAACTATGGCAATACGCCGTTGGAGTTCAGCGTCGAGCGCGGCAAGCTCAAAGTCCACTACCAGCCTGTCAAGGAAGGCTCGGGTCAGCTTGTGCGCAAGGCGCCGGAACTGCTCTACCTGGATGTCGACCGGCTGGCGGTGCGGCCGATCCCGATAGAGCTGCCAGTCGACCAGGACGGCAAGCTGTCCGACCAAGCGCAGACCCTGGAACTGCCCGCACTAGCCGAGCTCACCCTGAGCGCCGACTCGGTCGCCCCTGATGGCTACCGCTTCGAGCGGGCCGAGCGTTCTTCCCGCGGGTTGTTCGGTGAGCTTTTTGGCGGCAGCTATCGCAGCCGGTATGTACTGGCAAAAGACGGCCGCCGCATCAAGCTGCCCGATACTGAGGACCGCTACAACGTCCAGCTGATCGGCTGGGTAGTCGGCGGCGAGTTGGGGGAGTAGAGCGTATGAGCGAGACCGCCGGCCGCGACGATGCCCTGGCCGCCATCGCCGACATTGCCCGTCGGCACGGACTGACGGCGCAGGAGATCAGCGCTTTTCTCGAACAGGGCCATGCCGAGTCCCACCGTAGGAGCGAGGTTCTCACCAAGCTGTTCGGCTACCTCGGTGGTGTGCTCATCTTCGCCGGCCTGCTGGTCTATACCGGCATGCATTGGAGCGAGATGGGTAGCCTGGAGCGCATCGCCATCACCCTCGGCCCCGGCATCATCGCCTATGTGCTAGCGATCGCCTGTCTGCGGGATCCGCGTTATATCCGGGCCGCCGTTCCTTTGTTCCTCATCGCTGGGCTGCTGCAGCCTAGCGGCCTGCTGATCGCCATTGCCGAATACTCCCAGGGCGGCGACGAGCGTTACGCGCTGCTGCTGGTGGCAGGCCTCATGACGGCGACTTTCGGCCTCACTTTCTGGAAAGAGCAGCGCAGCGTGCTGCTCTTCCTCGTGTTGATCTATGCAGCCGGCTGGTTCGCTGTGTGCTTCGACCTGCTTGGGCTGCAGGGCAAATACAGCGCCTTGGTGGTCGGCGGCTTTCTCCTGGCCGTGACTTACGCCATCTCCAAGACCCGCCATGCTGCCATCACCGGCTTCTGGTATTTCCTCGGCAGTGCCCTCGTGCTCGCTGCCGGCTTCGACATTCTCGAGCGCAGCGCCTTCGATGTGCTCTTCCTCGGCC
>DASULL010000443.1:0-10256 GCA_036278215.1 Gammaproteobacteria bacterium
GCTGCTCGGATGGCGGCGCAGTGGAGTCCTCAGGACGACTGCCGCTCCTTGTCGGCCGCAGTCTGCTGCTCGGATTTGCTCGCCTGCTCCAGGCGGGCTTTTTCTGCCTCGTCCGGCTCCGGATTGTTCATAGCATCCTTGAAGCCACGGATAGCCGAACCGAGATCGCCACCAAGGTTGCGCAGCTTCTTGGTGCCGAACACCAGCATGACCACTGCAAGCACAACCAGCCAATGCCAGATACTACCGATGCCCGTCATGGCATCCTCCTCACATCGTTCATGAAGCTCAACCCTGTCGGGACGCCTTCTCGGCGATGCCCGACAGGCCGAAGCGCCGCTCGAGTTCCGCGAACACATCTCCAGGCGCGAGATTGCACTCGGCGAGCATGACTAGCGTATGAAACCACAGATCGGCGGTTTCAGATACAACCCGATCGCGCTTTCCGTTTTTGACGGCAAGAATCGTCTCGACCGCCTCCTCACCAACCTTCTGCAGAATCGCATCCTGCCCCTTGCTAAACAGGCTGGCGACATACGATTCGCTTGGATCGCTCTGGCGGCGCTGCTCGATGATTTCGGTCAGCCGCTGCAGGATATCAGTCACTGCGTCCTCCTTCGCCATAGATCTCCGTCGGATCGCGCAGCACCGGGGCAACGACCTGCCAGTGCTCGTCCTCAAGCCGCTCGAAGAAGCACGAGCGCCTGCCGGTATGGCAGGCAATCCCACCCACCTGCTCCACTTTCAGCAGGATGGCGTCGGCGTCACAGTCGAGCAAGATCGCGCGCACCTGCTGGATATGGCCGGAACTCTCGCCCTTGCGCCACAACCGCGAGCGGGAGCGGGACCAGTATACCGCTTGGCCGCTGGCGGCGGTTTCCGCCAGCGCCGCCCGGTTCATCCAGGCCATCATCAGCACTTCACCGGATGCGGCGTCCTGGGCAATTGCCGGCGCCAGGCCATCCTCGTTCCAGCGTACCCGCTCCAGCCAGTCGCTCACAGCCGGACCTCGATGCCATGCTCGACCATGTAGCGCTTTGCCTGCTCGATGGTGTATTCGCCGAAGTGGAAGATGCTGGCGGCAAGTACCGCGTCCGCCTTGCCCAGCAGCACACCGTCAACCAGATGTTGCAGGTTGCCGACACCGCCAGAGGCGATTACCGGTACCGCTACCGCCTCAGCGACAGCCCGGTTGAGCTCGTTATCGAAGCCTTCTTTAGTGCCGTCTCTATCCATGCTGGTCACCAGCAACTCGCCGGCACCGGCTGCCGCCATGCGCTGCGCCCATGCCACCGCATCCAGCCCCGTGGCGTTGCGGCCGCCATGAGTAAACACTTCCCAGCGCGGCGCCTCACCGGCCGCCGACACCCGCTTGGCGTCGATTGCCACGACGATGCACTGCGCGCCGAAATGCTCGGCCGCCTCCTGCACCAGATCCGGGTTCTGCACTGCCGCCGTGCTGATCGACACCTTATCGGCGCCTGCCTTGAGCATGCGGTCGATATCCGCCACCGAGCGGATGCCGCCGCCAACGGTCAGCGGGATGAACACCTGACTGGCGACCTGCTCGACCACATGCACCATGGTTTCGCGGCCATCGGCGCTGGCGGTGATGTCGAGGAATACAAGTTCGTCGGCGCCAGCGGCATCGTAGCGACGGGCGATTTCGACCGGATCGCCGGCATCCTGGATGTCGACGAAGCGGACACCCTTGACCACGCGCCCGCGATCGACGTCGAGACAGGGAATGATGCGTCGCGTGAGTCCCATAACTGCCTCAGCCTGCGCTGTTCAAGAGCGAATCCGCCAGCCGCTGCGCTTCGGCGAGATCCAGCGTGCCCTCGTAAATGGCCCGGCCGACAATCGCGCCGACCACGCCGTCCTCGGCAACCGCGCACAGTTGGCGCACATCGTCCAGGGTGCAGACACCGCCGGAAGCGATGACCGGCACGTTCACGTGCTGCGCCAAGCGCTGGGTCGCCTCGACGTTGACGCCGCGCATCATGCCGTCACGGCCGATGTCGGTGAAAACGATGGATTCAACGCCGGCCTGCTCAAAGCGTTTTGCCAGATCGACGGCCTCGTGCTTGGAGAGCTTGGACCAACCGTCGGTGGCCACTTTGCCGTCTTTGGCATCCAGGCCGACGATGATCCGCCCGGGGAATTCCAGGCAGGCGTCGTTGACGAAATGCGGCGTCCGCACCGCTTGGGTGCCGATGATCACATACTCAACCCCGACATCCAGATAGGCCTGGATGGTGTCGAGATCGCGGATACCGCCGCCGACCTGCACCGGCACATCCGGATGCGCCTGGACGATACGGCCGATGATCTCGGCATTCACCGGAAACCCCTGTACTGCGCCGTTCAGATCAACGATATGGATGCGCCGGCCACCGGCTTCCACCCAACGAGTGGCGGTCGCCACCGGATCGTCGGAGAACACGGTCTCGTCGTTCATATCCCCCTGTCGCAGACGGACGCAGCGGCCATCTTTGAGGTCGATCGCGGGTATCAGCAGCATGCGGTCCTCACATATAGAGCGTCTAACTAGTTTCGCCACATTAAACGGCGCCGTCCCAACCGGCGAAGTTGGCAAGCAGGTCGAGCCCGACGCGCTGGCTTTTCTCAGGATGAAACTGGGTGGCGAAGACATTACCCCGTCCGAGCGCGGAGGTAAAAGTGATGCCGTAATCGGTGGTGCCGGCGGTCAGGGCCGGGTCTTCGGGTGTCACGTAATAACTGTGGACAAAATAAAAGCGGCTGCCGTCTGGAATCCCGTGCCAGAGCGGGTGCGCCCTGGTCTGCCGCACCCGATTCCAACCGACATGGGGGATTTTCAGCGCGTGCTGCGGCGCTACCGCGCTGCCTAGATGCCGCGCCTCGCCGGCAAACAAACCGAGCGCCTCGACCCCGCCGCTCTCGTCGCTGCGGCGCATCAGCGCCTGCAAGCCTATGCAGATGCCGAGAAACGGCTTGGTCTGGACAAACTCAGCGAGAGCGTCGATCAGTTCCAGTCGCTGCAGCTCGCTCATGCAGTCGCGGATCGCGCCCTGGCCGGGGAAAACGAGCCGCGCGGCACGCCGCAACCGGTCCGGATCAGCGCTCATCTCGACGCGGCCGCAACCGACCAGCTCCAGCGCTTTCGCGACAGAGCGCAGATTGCCCATGCCGTAGTCAATGACTGCGATGGTGGCCATGGCGAACAGCAGGCCCCGCGAACAGGTAGTCGGTTACAGATGTCCCTTGGTGGACGGCAGCATGCCTTCGGCGCGCGGATCTTGCTCAACGGCCATCCGCAACGCCCGACCGAAGGCTTTGAAAACCGTCTCGATCATGTGGTGAGCGTTGCGCCCGCGCAGGCAGTCGATATGCAAGGTTACCTGCGCGTGGTTGACGAAACCCTGGAAAAATTCGCGAAACAGGTCGACGTCGAAGTTACCGACCCGCTCACGCGGGAACTCGACGTGATACTCCAGCCCCGGCCGGCCGGAGAGGTCGATCACCACCCGCGACAGCGATTCGTCCAGCGGCACATAAGCATGACCGTAACGACGAATGCCACGCTTGTCGCCGACTGCCTCTTTCAGCGCCTGCCCGAACGTGATCCCGACATCCTCGACGGTGTGGTGATCGTCGATGTGGCGATCGCCGACCGCCTGGATATCGAGGTCGATCAGGCCATGGCGGGCAATCTGGTCGAGCATGTGTTCTAGAAAGGGAATTCCGATATCGAGCGTGCGGGCGCCGGTGCCGTCCAGATTGATGGCAACCTGCACCTCGGTCTCAAGAGTCTTACGTTCGATTCGGGATGTACGCGTAGTCATCGTCTTCAAGGCCTCGCTCAACGGCGCGGCAAGGATACCATAAACGCAACCACCCCAGGACGCCCCATTATTCTGTCTCACTCTCGCGCGGACGAACCCGTAGCCAAAACGTCACCGGACCGTCGTTGACCAGCGCGACCCGCATGTCGGCACCAAAGCAACCACTGCCGACCGGCGCGTGAACGCTTGTCGCGCGCTGCACCATGTGCTGGAACAGACGACGCCCCTCGTCCGGTGCGGCCGCCGGGGTAAAGCTCGGGCGACTGCCGCGGCCGGTGTCCGCCGGCAGGGTAAACTGCGGTACCAGCAACAGCCCACCGCCGGCATCGCGCAGCGAGCGGTTCATCTTGCCCGCGGTATCTGAAAATACCCGATAGCCCAGCAGTCGCTCCAGCAGACGGTCGGCCTCAGCAACGGTATCACCGCGCTCTACACCAACCAGCACCAGCAAGCCAGGACCAATCGCAGCGACGATCTCGCCACCAACCTCGACCCGCGCTTCCGTCACGCGTTGCAGCAATCCGATCACGTTCTTTAATACCCACTTGGCAAAGCTTGCCGCCTGTCTGAATACAGAAATATTGTCGCCAACCCATGTAAGAATTTTCTTACATGCTTTGTCGGTTCTGCCCGACAGCCTAGCTTGTGCCGAGATGGCATGATGCATCTCAAGCCCGTCGGATGCGGGACACGCGGCACCAAGGACGGTGAGGATAACAACAAAAATACGCGGCACGCGCAAACAAACACTACGGATGGGCAGGCCACATGGAAGCAGGCAACGCGCGGATGACCTGACCATACAGGCACCTGGAACCGGCGCAATGGAAGCGCCGGTTTTTTATTGCCCCGCCAGAAGCAGCAGACAGCAAGTTGCCCTCGCCACCCCGCTACTTCCCCAGCCAAGCCTCTCCTCACGCAGCGCCTGCTAGAATGGTCTGCGTCGGCTTGTGGCGATACCGCATCGCTCCAGCCGTTACATTTGACGACCCGGCTTCCTGGGGTCGGTCGTCATCTTACTAGCCTGCTAAAACACGCAGGTTGCCAGCGCAACTTAATACTGAATGGCAAGTACCCTGAAAACCCGTCTCGCTCTCGCTCTTATCCGTTTCATCGGCCTGCTGCCACTGCCCCTCAACCACCTGCTGGGCAGCGCAATCGGCTTGTTGGCCAGTATCGTGCCCAGTAAAACCCGGCGCGATACCCGCGTTAACCTCGCGCTCTGTTTCCCGCAGCTGACGGAGCGGGAGCGCCGGCGCTTGCTGCGCCGGGTACTGATTGAAACCGGTAAAACCGCAACTGAGGCCGCCTACGCCTGGACTCGCAAGCCCGCCCGCCTGAAGCGAGCCATCGTCGAAGTCCGCGGTGAGGAACTGCTCCGATCGCAGTTGGAGAAAGGTCGCGGCCTGATCGTCGCGGTACCCCATCTCGGCGCCTGGGAGTTGCTCGGGCTTTACTGGGCAACCCGCCTGCAACTGCACAGCATGTACCGACCACCGCGGCATAAGGAATACGAGGCGCTGCTCACCTGGGTGCGCGAGCGCAGCGGCGCCGAGCTGGTGCCGGCGACCGCCAGCGGCATCCGGCGACTTTATCGGGCCGTGGCGCAAGGCCATGTCGCCGCCATTCTGCCGGATCAGGAACCGCCGGAGCAGGGAGTGTTCGCCCCGTTTTTCGGCCATCCAGCCAAGACCATGACCTTGCTGACCAAGCTGGCTCAGCGTTCCGGCGCACCGGTGATCTGCAGCTTCGCCGAGCGGCTGCCCTGGGGCCGTGGCTACCGGATTCATCTGCTGCCGGCACCGGCCGATATCACCGACCCTGATCCGGAGCGGGCCGCCACCGCGCTCAACGCCATGGTCGAAAGCTGCGTTCGGATGGCCCCGGAACAATATCAATGGACCTACCGCCGGTTCCGCCGTCAGCCGGATGGCGGCAAGGATCCCTATTCCGGCCAGCCGTTATAAAAGGCTAGGTTCACTACACTATCCAGCCGGAACAAATCCGGGCCCCTAACGCCGCCAGAATGCTGGGGTAAACAGCACCAGCAGCGTGAAAATCTCCAGCCGGCCCATGACCATCGCAACGCTCAGCACCCATTTGCCGGCGGCCGGGACGTTGACGTAGTGGGAGGCCACATCGCCGAAGCCCGGCCCCAGGTTGCTCATGGCGCTGGCCAGCCCGGAGAAAGCGGTCACCTGATCCAGCCCGAATGCCATCAGCAAGAGCAGCATGATGACGAACAGGCCGACGTAGGTGGCGAAAAATCCCCAGACAGCATCCATGATGCGCTCATCCACTTCGCGCGCGCCCAGCTTCACCAGGATTTGCGCCTGTGGATGAATCAACCGCACGATCTCCCGCTGCCCCTGTTTGAACAGTAGCAGGATGCGCACCATCTTGATGCCGCCCGAGGTGGAGCCCGCGCAGGCACCGACCATGCCGAGAAACAGCAGCAGCATCGGCACGAAGGCCGGCCAGGCGTGGTAGGGCGCGGTGGTAAAGCCGGTGGTTGTGCCAAACGATACCACCTGAAAAATAGCACTGCGGATGGTCTGCGACTTCTCCGGATAGACGCCGCTTGCCAGCAGAGCGGCGGAAACCACCACCATGGCAGTCAGCAGTACCTTCACATAAAACCTTAGCTCGCTGTCGCTGAGGTACGGCTGGCTGCTCAGCCGCCGCCAGGCAGCAAAGTGCAGTGAAAAGTTAACGCCGCCGGCAAACATGAAAACCACGGCGATAGCCTCGATCAACGCACTGTCGAAGTAGCCGATGCTGGCGTCGTGGGTAGAGAAGCCGGCGGTGGCAACGGTGGCGAAGCTGTGGGTAACGGCATCGAACGGCGTCATGCCGGCCAGCCAATAGGCGGTGGCGCAGCTAACGGTAAGGCCCAAATAGAGATACCAGAAAGCCTTGGCCGTCTCGGTGATGCGCGGCGTCAGCTTGGCATCTTTGATCGGCCCCGGCATCTCGGCTCGATACAACTGCATGCCGCCGATGCCGAGCATCGGCAAAATCGCCACCGCCAGCACGATGATGCCCATACCGCCCAACCATTGCAGCTGTTGCCGGTAATAGCGGATCGATAGCGGCAGCTCGTCGATGCCGGTCAGTACAGTGGCACCGGTGGTGGTCAATCCGGAGATGCTCTCGAACACGGCGTCAGTGACCGACATCACCGGCACTTCGGAGAGAAGAAAAGGCAGCGAACCGCTCAGCCCCAGCACTATCCAGAACATCGCCACGATGAAAAAGCCGTCGCGCGTCTTCAGGTCGCGCCGCACCTGCCGCACCGGCAGCCAGAGCAGAGCGCCTATTGTCAGCAGCAGGCCGAAGGCGGCGAGGAATGGCAGCAAGGCCGGATCGTCGGCGAACCAGGAGATCAGCGCGGGCGGCAACATGGTGGTGCTGAACACCATGAGCAGCACGCCCAAGATCCGCTGAACCGCATCAAAATGCATTCCCGGCGCGCTCCGGTTGACTGCTAAAAAAAGGTGATGCCGACCTGGAACAGGCGCTCGACTTCGTTGATCCGGCGTTTGTCGACGAGGAAGAGAATGACATGGTCTTCCGACTGGATGACGGTGTCATGATGACCCATCAGCACCTCGTCGCCGCGCACAATAGCGCCAATGCTGGTTCCTTCCGGCAACTTGATCTCATCGATCCGCCGACCGACCACCTTGGAGCTGATGCGGTCGCCATGAGCGACGGCTTCGATCGCCTCGGCGGCGCCGCGCCGCAGAGAATGCACGTTGACTACGTCGCCTCGGCGGATGTGGGCGAGCACGCTGCCGATGGTCGCCTGCTGCGGCGATACGGCCACGTCTATATCCTCACTGCCTTGCACCAGATCGACATACGCCGGGCGGTTGATAAGTGTGATCACCATGCGTGCGCCTTTGCGCTTGGCCAGCATGGAAGAGAGAATGTTGGCCTCATCGTCGTTGGTCAGGCTGCAGAAGACATCGGTGTTCTCGATATTCTCCTCCAGCAGCAGGTCCTCGTCGGCGGCGTCGCCCAGCAGCACGATGGCGCGGTTGAGCTCCTCCGAGATGGCATGCGCACGCTGAGCATTGTGCTCGATGATTTTCACCTGGTAGCGCGTCTCCAGCGCCTGCGCCAAGCGCTTGCCGATGTTGCCGCCACCGGCAATGATGATGCGCTTGACCGGCTTCTCCAGCCGGCGCAGCTCGCTCATCACCGCCCGGATATTCTTACGAGCGGCAATAAAAAACACCTCGTCGTCGGCCTCGATGATGGTCTGGCCAGTCGGCAGAATCGCTTTGCCCCGACGGAAGATAGCGGCCACACGAGCATGAATGCCGGGCATGTGCTCGCGCAGCGCCGCCAGCTTGTTGCCGACCAGAGGGCCGCCGTAGTAGGCCCGGACCCCGACCAAGCGCACCTTGCCGCCAGCGAAATCGAGCACCTGCAAGGCACCGGGGTGCTCGATCAAGCGCATCACGTACTGGGTAACCAGCTGCTCCGGGCTGATCAGCACATCGACCGGCAAGCCGCCCTCGCCAAACAGTTCTGGCTGACTGAGATATTCCGGCGCCCGTACCCGAGCGATCTTGGTTGGTGTACGAAACACGCTGGCCGCGACTTGGCAAGCGATCATATTCGCTTCGTCACTGTTGGTGACGGCAATGATCATGTCGGCATCTTCTGCGCCCGCCCGCCGCAGCACCGACGGGTAGGTTGCGTTGCCAGCAACCGTGCGAATATCCAACCGGTCCTGTAGCTCCTGCAGAATGCGCGGATTGGTGTCGACAACAGTAATGTCGCTTGCCTCCGACGCCAGATTGTAGGCAACCGAACCGCCGACTTGCCCAGCCCCAAGAATGATGATCTTCATACGCTCGCCAGATTACGCGCCTGTCCGCCGTCGGGTCACAGAGCTGAAATGGGGATGTATCGCAGAGGCACCGACAACGCCGGGAACGGGTGGCCGCTGCCAAGGCACGAATTACGCGCGATAAGCACAAACAGCTGGAAAACCCTTGCTACATTTCCCCCTGGCGGCCCCGCGCGGCCTTCGCTGTCTACCAGCTTTATCTCGACGCTTCCGCGCTCCGTCGCGAGGAGCGGCCCTTAGCCTGCGTCCCTCGGGTCGATACCGAGCGACTTGAGCTTGCGGTAGAGGTGGGTACGTTCCATGCCGGTCAGCTTGGCCAACTGTCCTACACTGCCGCCAGCCTTGCGGAGCTGATACAGCAGGTAAATTCGTTCAAACTGCTCGCGCGCCTCCCGCAACGGCAGATCCAGCGGCAAGGAGAAGTCGCCCGACTCGCTCAGCTCGATGTTGGAGCCGGTCAGCTGCGCGCTGCCCAGCGCCGCCTCCACCTCGTCCAGGCTGATTTCCTCGTCATCGCCGATCACCAGCAGCCGCTGCACCAGATTTTGCAGCTCCCGCACATTGCCCGGCCAGCCATAGTTGCGCAGCCGGTTCTGAGCGGCGAGGGAGAAGCGCCGATAGCGCAGCTTATCGCGGTCAACCATGTGGTTGACGAAGAACGTCAGCAGCTCCGGTACGTCTTCCACATGATCCCGCAGCGGCGGCACCCGGACGGGAAGGACGTTGAGGTAATAGTACAAGTCTTCCCGCAAACGGCCGGCGGCGACTTCGCGGGCCAAGTCATGCCGGGTCATGACAATCAGCCGCGCATCGAAGCTTACCGGCCGATCGCTGCCGGGGCGCGGAAAGCGACCGCTTTCCAGAGCGCTCAGCAACCGCCCTTGGGTCAGCAGATCGAGATCCATCACCTCGTCGATCAGCAAAGTACCGCCATCGGCGCGCTCCAGAGCACCGGCCACCAGCCGGCTACCGTCTTCGCTACCAAACAACTCGGTCGTCGCTTGCTCCTGGCTGAGCGCGCCGGTCGCCACCTCCACCAGCGGCTGGTCGCCGCGCCCGCTGAGCGCGTGCAGATAACGGGCAAAACAGCGCTTGCCCGCTCCCGCCTCGCCGCTGATCAACACGGGCCCGTCGTGCTCGGCGATACGCCGGATCTGCTCCCGCAGCTCGCGCATCGGTGCGCTGCGACCGACCGGCTCCAGCACCTCTTGCGCCGCGCGGATGCCACTGGTTTTCTCGGCCGGCTCGCGATTGCTCTGCAAGGCCCGATCAATCGTAAGCAGCAGCTTCGCCAGCGACAGCGGCTTCTCGATAAAATCATAGGCGCCCAGCCGGGTGGCTTCGACCGCGGTTTCGACCGTGCCATGGCCCGACATCATCACCACTGGGCAGTCCAGCCCTTCCTGCGTCCACTCCTTCAGCAGAGTCACGCCGTCGACATCCGGCATCCAGATGTCCAGCAGGATGAGATCCGGGCGCTGCGTCCAGCGCGCCTGCCGGGCGGCACGGCCATCCTCGGCGACGGTGACTTGGTAGCCCTCGTCCTCCAGGATCTCCTGCACCAG
>DASULL010000444.1:0-5072 GCA_036278215.1 Gammaproteobacteria bacterium
GCGCAGCTCGCGGCGCACTGCCTGCAGCGTGTTCATCGCCGCGCCGCGCTTCAGCTTGTCGGCTTTGGATAACAGTACGTGTACCGGCAGGTCGCTGGCCTTGGTCAGCTCGAGCATGGCTAGGTCATGCGGGGTAAGCGGGTGGCGGATGTCCATGATCACCACCACGCCTTTGAGCGCCCGCCGTTTGCTGAAGTAGCGCGGCAGCAGCCGTTCCCATTCTTCACGGGTGCCGGCGCTGACCTTGGCGTAGCCGTAGCCGGGCAGGTCGATCAGAGCGCGGTCCGCGGAGATCGGAAAGACGTTGATCTGCTGCGTGCGGCCGGGTGTCTTACTGATGCGCGCCAGCGCCTTCTGCTGGGTGATGGCGTTGATAGCGCTGGACTTGCCGGCGTTGGAACGGCCGGCAAAGGCGACCTCATGGGTCAGATGCGCCGGCAGTTGTTCCAGCCGGACGCCACTGAGCAAGAACTCGGCGCGATGATAAATAGGGTTCATTGGTGCATGCCTCGGCGCGCAGTGTCGCAGATCGGCGCGCCCCGGTCCATGTATTGCGCAGCCGCAAATTGACCCCCCCGCGCGGTGACTGGTATAACTGCCGCGGCCTGTCCGCTTCCTGAAAACAACGCTCGCGAATGACCAAGCCGCGGCTTGGGCAGGCTACGCGATGGCTGCGCTTCGGCACCAGGAGTCCTTTCCGATGAAAAGATGGTTGACCACGCTTGTTGCCTGCGCCGCGCTGGCTGCGGCCGGAACCGCGCTAGCTCAGGGCGATGCCAACGCCGGCAAGCAGAAGGCCGCTGTTTGTGCCGCCTGCCATGGCGCCGACGGCAACAGCAACAACCCCGAGTGGCCGAGCCTGGCAGGCCTTGGCGAACGATACATCGCTCAGCAGTTACAGTTCTTCAAGGACGACAAGCGCCAGAATCCGCTGATGTCGCCGCAGGCGAAGCCGCTGAGCGAGCAGGATATGCGGGATCTCGGCGCCTATTTCGCCAGTCAGACCATGAAGCCCGGCGGTGCCGACCCGGAGCTGGTGAAAATAGCGGAACCGATCTGGCGTGGCGGCATTCCCGCCCGCAATGTGCCCGCTTGTGCCGCTTGCCACGGCCCCGCTGGCGAGGGCAACGCCCCGGCCGCCTACCCGCGCCTCGGCGGGCAGCAGGCGGTCTATATGGCGAACACGCTGCACGCCTACAAGTCGGGACAGCGCAGCACCGACCCGGCCAGCATCATGCGGGATATCGCCGGCAAGCTGTCGGACGAGGAAATTCGCGCTATCGCTTCCTACGCATCCGGGCTTTATCGGCGCTAAGCGCAATTGCATTCAGCATCAGTAAAGGGTGGCTATGCCACCCTTTTTTGTGGGCAACTGCTACCTCATGCGCCGCCGGCAATTTTGCCGGTACGGAACAAAGCTGAATTATGCTTGCCTGAAGAGTATCACCTGACGAAAAATGGCCGGCGCTGCTCGAATGCCGGGACAATAGACACAATCTTGAGATACAGAGGTTCGAATGATGCAACGTATCGCACGCTGGCTTGCTCCGCTGCTCCTGTGCGTTTCCGCCGCCGTATCGGCGCAGCAGGGCTATACGACGTTGAGTACACCGCAGCCGACCCTGAACCAAGGGGAGGTCGAAGTCCGAGAGTTCTTCTCCTATGCCTGTCCTGCCTGCGCTATGTTCGAGCCGCGGCTGGACGCCTGGATGAAGCAGGCACCCGAGCAGGTTCGCCTGGTGCATGTCCCGGTCGTGTTCAACGAAGCCTGGAAGCCTTACGCCCAGGCTTATTACGCCGCTGAGGCCTTGGGTGTGCTGGATCGAATCCATCGGCCGCTGGTCGACGCGATCCATGGCGACAAGCGGCAGTTCAAGAGCAGCAAGGATCTGGTCGGATTCTTCGTCGAACGCGGTGTGCCGAAGGAGCAGGCGGAAGCGGCGTTCAATTCGTTCCGGGTCGACATGCAGCTCCGCCAGGGTGCGCAAGCCCTGCGCAACTACCGTATCGAGAGCACGCCGACCGTGGTGGTTGCCGGGAAATATGTGGTGACGCCACGCACCGCCGGCAGCCATGAACAGATGATTTCGGTCATCGACCGCTTGGTCCGGCAGGAAATCGCCGCCAAAAAGTGACGGGACCCGCAATTCGGATGAGCAGCGGTTCACGACTGGATATTTTCGCCACGAGCGCCGCCCCCGGCTGCGCTAGAGTGGCGGAATCAAGGTTAGACCGGAGCATATCGATGCACAGCCATCCCAGCGATGGTGCAGTGAAGACGGCGGACCGCCAGGTCTGGTCGATGATGGACGCCAGGCCGCGGGCGGCGGGAACGTCGTCACGCAGCCTGCGCCTGATGACCTACAACATCCAGACCGGTATCGAGACCAACGACTACCACCACTATCTGACTCGCAGCTGGCGGCATTTCCTGCCTAACGTCGAACGGCAGCTGAATCTCGGCCGTATCGCCGATGTGATTACCGAGTACGATTTCGTTGGTCTGCAGGAAGTGGATGCCGGCAGCTTCCGCAGCGGTTTCATCAATCAGGTCGAGTATCTTTCGCGGATGGCCGGTTACGGCCATTGGTACGCTCAGACCAACCGCAATCTCGGCAAGCTGGCCCGGCACAGCAATGGTCTGTTGAGCCGCTACCGGCCGACGGCGATCCAGGAGCATAAGCTGCCGGGCATGATTCCAGGCCGTGGCGCGCTGGTGATGCATTTCGGCAACCTGCGCGATCCGCTGACCGTCGTACTCGTGCATCTGGCGCTTGGGCAGCGGACCCGGCTGCGCCAGCTCGACTACCTTGCCGACATCATCAGCGACTATCGCCACGTCATCATGATGGGCGATTTCAACTGCCTGTCCCGCAGCCGCGAGTTCGAGCTGCTGCGCAGTCGCACCGATTTGTGCGAGCCGATGCACGACCTGCATACCTTCCCAAGCTGGCGGCCGCAGCAGAACATCGACCACATCCTGGTGTCGCCGACGCTGGAGGTGCTGAGTACGACCGTGCTGGATTATCCGCTGTCGGATCACCTCCCTGTCACCATGCAGATCGCTCTGCCGGACACTCTTGAGCTGACTGCCTAAAGACCTCCTCTCCAGGGTTGAGCCCTGGCTCTCCTACGGAGGGCATCCATCCCTGTCCCAGGACGAAAGCCGCGCCGGCAGCGGCTTTGCCGCTGTCTTGGCAGCCACACAGGGCATAACGTTTCTGCTCTGCCGATAACTGCCACAGGCGTGGTTTGGCTGCGCCAAGCTCTCCGAACCGGCTTTTGATCTGGCCGGATTTAAGGAAAACCTAATCTCTGTTTGCTGCAGTCAGGGATTTTTCGCTGCTGCCAGAACAATAAAAATTGAAACGGCTGGCCTATAACAATAAGGAGGAAAGCAAACAGAAATAGGCAGGGGTCGGAGGAGAGCGCCATGCCAGCCAATATCGTCCAGCCGCGGCAGATTTCGTTGGGCGCCGGAGCCAGCCAGGAGTTGGTCGGCGTGCTCAGGCAGCTCGGTCTCGAGCGGCCGTTCATCGTCACCGACAGATTCATGGTGGAATTCGGCTATCTCGACCGGATCACCGATAGCCTAAAGAAAGCGGATATTTCTTACGCCACTTTTGCCGACACCGTCCCCGATCCTACTTCGGAGTCCGTTCAGCGGGGCTTGGCCGAGCTGAAAAAGCGGCAGCATGACAGCGTCGTTGCCCTGGGCGGCGGCAGTCCGATCGACAGCGCCAAGGCCATCGCTTATCTGGCTGTCCACGGCGGGCAGATGCGCGACTACAAGGTGCCGGTTAGCAATAACGAACCAGGACTGCCGCTGATCGCCATTCCGACCACCGCCGGAACCGGAGCCGAGGTCACCCGCTTCACCGTGATCACCGACGAAGCCAGCGACGAGAAGATGCTGTGCGCCGGTGCCGCTTTCTGCCCAACGGTCGCACTGGTGGACTATGAGCTGACCCTGAGCAAGCCGGCACGGCTGACGGCGGACACCGGCCTCGACAGCCTCACCCACGCCATCGAGGCGTACGTCAGCGCCAAGCACAATCCGTACTCGGATGGCATGGCCAGGCTGGCCATGGGCGCTTTGGCCAAGCATCTGCGCAGCGTCTGCCGCGAGCCCGGCAATCGCGCCGCCCGCGAAGCGGTCATGCTTGCCGCCACCCAGGCGGGGTTGGCTTTCTCCAATGCCTCGGTGTGTCTGGTGCATGGCATGAGCCGGCCGATCGGGGCGTTCTTCCACGTACCACATGGCCTGTCCAACGCCATGCTGCTGCCGGCAGTGACGGCTTTTTCGATAGGGGCTGCGCCGGCGCGCTATGCCGATTGCGCCCGTTTCATGGGCGTTGCCACCGAACAGGACAGCGACCAGATCGCTAACGAAAAGCTGTTGCAGGAGCTGCGACAGCTGAATGCCGATCTGCAAGTGCCGACCCCGAAAAGCTACGGAATCGACCAAAAGCGCTATTTCGAGCTGCTGCCGATCATGGCCGAGCAGGCCTTGGCTTCCGGTTCGCCGGGCAACAATCCGCGGGTGCCGACTGTTCAGGAAATGATCGCGCTGTATGAGGAGATCTGGGAGTAGCGCGACCCGGCCCGAGCGCTAGGGGATGAGCGTCACGTCCACCCTTCTTGCTGCCATGGCATTGCCGACGGGCGACTTGGCCGGGCAAGGCAGTAGAATCAGGCGCGACCTGAGTTATTTACCGAGCCGCGCAGAGTGCGCGGCCGCTTGGCTGCAAAAAGGAAAGACGATGAGCGACGATTTGTTCGACCAGGGCATCAAGGTGCGGCGGCAGGTGATGGGCGATGCCTTCGTCGACCGCGCCCTGGCCAGCATCGACGATTTTACCCGCGACCTGCAGGGCCTGGTCACCGAGGTCGCCTGGGGCAGGATCTGGAGCCGCCCCGGGCTCGATCATAAGACTCGCAGCCTGCTCAATCTGGCCATGCTGTCGGCGCTCAATCGCCCCACCGAATTCAAGGGCCACGTGCGCGGCGCCATCAACAATGGCTGCACCCAGGAGGAGATTCGTGAAACCCTGCTGCAGGTGGCGGTCTAC
>DASULL010000445.1:0-6513 GCA_036278215.1 Gammaproteobacteria bacterium
AGCCAGCAGATGATGAGCAGTAATGTAAGGAATCGTTTCAGCATGGCAGATCCAGAGTTCATTCTTGAGGCCGATCGGCTCGGCATGCGATTTAAGGGGCCAGACGGCGAGATCGTCCTGTTCGACGACCTGCATCTAGCGGTTGCTGCCGGCGAGAGTGCAGCGATTCTCGGCGCCTCCGGTTCCGGCAAGTCGACTCTGCTCGGGCTGCTCGCTGGGCTCGATCTTCCCACCCAAGGTCGCGTTTTGCTGGATGGCCAGGATCTCACCAGCATGGATGAGGACGCCCGCGCCCGCCTTCGCGGCAACAAACTCGGTTTCGTGTTCCAAGCATTTCACCTGTTGCCCGGTCTGACCGCAATCGAGAACGTAATGCTCCCCGCCGAACTTGCCAACGATGATCGCGCCTCCGCCAAGGCCGCTGCCGCGCTGCAAGAGGTCGGACTGGGCAATCGACTGCGCCATTATCCGGCTCAACTGTCCGGCGGGGAACAGCAGCGGGTAGCGATTGCCCGCGCTTTCGTGATGTCGCCCAAGCTGCTGATGGCCGATGAACCGACCGGCAATCTCGACCACCACACCGGCCATCGGGTCGCCGATCTGCTGTTCCGGCTGAACGCCGAGCGCGGCACCACGCTGGTGCTGGTAACCCACGATCAAACTCTGGCTGCGCGCTGTAAGCACGTCTACTGGCTGCAGGACGGCCAATTGGTGGCGGCATGAGACGGGCGCGACTGGCAGGGCGACTGCTCGCCCGCGACTGGCGCGCCGGCGAAGTGAGGTTGCTGGCGGCCGCAGTGGTGATTGCCGTGACGGCTGTCTGCGCCGTTTCCTGGCTGGCCGACCGGGTGGCCGGCGCCACCGGTTCGCGTGCCGCCGAGTTGCTGGCGGCCGATCGGGTGGTGCAGACCACCGAAGTCATCCCGGCAGAATGGATCAGCCAAGCGCATGAGTTGGGTTTGACTACCGCACGCACGGCCGAGTTTCCAAGTGTGGTGCTGGCCGGGGATCGGCCGCAGCTGGTAGCGGTGAAAGCGGTGGAAGCGGCGTATCCGCTGCGCGGTTCCTTGCAGCTGCAAGCGGCCATTGGAGCGCCGGCCGCGCGGGTCCGCAGCGTGCCTGCAGCCGGCTCCGCCTGGGTGGAGCCGCGCCTGCTGGGGCCGCTGGGCATTGCCGTCGGCGAGCAGGTGTCCTTGGGCGAGCAGGTCTTTACCGTCAGCCGGCTGATAGCGCTGGAGCCCGACCGTGGCGGCTTTTTCACCAGCCTGGCGCCGCGGGTGATGATCAATTATGCCGATCTGGCCGCCACTGGCCTGATCCAGCCCGGCAGCCGGGTGCGTTACCAACTGCTGCTGGCTGGGCCGGAAGCGGCGTTGGAGCGGTTTCACCGCTGGCTGCCCGAGCACCAGCCCGGCCTGGAGTGGCGGACGCCGGCTGACGCCGGGCTGGGCGTGCGGGATGTGACCGAGCGGGCCAAGCGCTTTCTCGGACTGGCTGCCTTGCTGACCGTGGTAATCGCCGGCGTCGCTATCCTGCTGACCGTGCGTCGTTATGCCGAACGGCAGATCGATCGTGTCGCCGTCATGCGCTGTCTGGGCGCCACCGCCGCTGACGTCACCGCACTGCTGGCCTGGAAACTGATCTGGCTGGCGCTGGTTTGCGGCGCCATCGGAGTGACGCTGGGGTATCTGCTGCATCTCGCCATGCTGGCGCTGGTTGCCGACCTGCTGCCGCCGCAAGTGCCGCCGCCGGGTATCTATCCCGCCCTGAGCGGTTGGGCAATGGCCGCCGCCGCGCTGCTCGGCTTCGCTCTGCCGACCGTGCTGCGGCTGCGGCAGGTGCCGCCGCTGCGGGTGTTGCGGCGCGAACTGGGAGCGGGCCTGTTCCGCGGCAATGCGCTGTATGCCATCGCCCTCGGCGTGATTTTTCTGCTGATGTGGTGGCAGGCGCGGGACCCGCTGCTGGCGCTGCTGGTGTTCGGCGCGGTGTTGGCGACCCTGGCTCTGCTGGGGCTGCTGGCTTGGCTGCTGGTGCGCACCCTGGTGCGGCTACGCGGTGGCCGGCAGCGGCTGCTCTGGTTGTCGGGCATCACCCGCCGGCCGGTGAGTGCCAGCATCCAGATCATGGCGATCGGCGTCGGCCTGATGGCGCTGCTGCTGTTGACCGTGGTGCGGCAGGATTTGCTGACGGCGTGGGAGGGCAGCGTGCCGCGGAACGCGCCGAACTATTTCTTGATCAACGTGCAGCCCGACCAGGTAGCGGCAGTGCGCGGTCTGCTGGAAGCCGAGGGCGGGGTCGAGGCGAGCTTCTATCCGATGGTCCGCGGCCGGCTGGTCGGCATCAATGGCCGTGAGGTTTCGCCCGAGCAGTATCAGGATAGGGCCCAGCGACTGGTAGCGCGCGAGTTCAACCTGTCCTTCGGCAACCAGCTGCCGGCCGACAACCGCATCGTTGCCGGGCGCTGGTGGAGCCAGCCCGCGCAGGAGCCGGACCAGTTCTCGGTGGAAACCGGGCTAGCCGAGGACCTTGGCATTCGTCTTGGTGACACCTTGCGCTTCTCGATCGGCGGCGAGGAGGTGAGCGGTACCGTCACCAGCCTGCGGCAGGTGCACTGGGACAGCTTCAACGTCAACTTCTTCGTCATTGCACCGTCCGGCCTGCTTGAGTCCTATCCAACCACCTATATCACCAGCTTCTACCTGCCGTCCGGTAATCAGCAGCTGCTGGCCGAGCTGGTGCGGCGCTTCCCCAGCGTTACCGTGTTCGATATCGACAGCATTTTGAACACCGTCCGGGGCATCATCGCCCAGGGTTCACGGGTGGTGGAGCTGATGGCGGCGCTGACCTTGATTGCCGGCATCATCGTGCTGTTGGCGGCATTGCAGACCACCGGCGAGGAGCGGCGCTACGAGAGTGCGCTGCTGCGGGCTTTGGGGGCCAGGCGGGCGCATATCAAACGGCTGGCGCGGGCCGAGTTCTGGCTGATCGGTGCGGTCGCCGGCGGGCTGGCCGGCGTCAGCGCCGCCATCGTCGGGCTGCTGCTGGCACGGCACCTCTTTAAGCTAGACTATGCGTTCGATCCGCTGCCGCTGGCGGCGGGATTGATCGTCGGGCCGCTGGTGGTCTGGCTGGCCGGAGCGCTGGCCACCCGGCGCTTCTACCGCGGCTCGCCGATGCAGCTGCTGCGCGGCGGCAGCGACTGAAGAGCTTGTTCACCACCGAGGCACAGAGGAAGGCGTGAGCTAACCACAAAGACACAAAGGCCACAAAGCAGCACGAAGGAAGAGTCTTAAACCTTTGTGTTCCTTTGTGGTGAACGTCTTTCCCGCTTCCTCCTCCGATTTTTTGCAACGAGAGACACGATGAGCATGCAGAGCTACTTTTTCGAAGACATGCAGGAAGGCATGGAGGCGAGCTTCAGCAAGACCGTCACCGAGGCCGATATCGTTTTGTTCGCTGGCGTTACCGGCGATCTCAATCCGGTCCACGTCGATGCCGAGTTTGCCGCCGCCAGCATGTTCAAGCAGCGCATTGCTCACGGCATGCTGTCGGCCAGCTTCATCTCCACCGTGTTCGGCACGCGCCTGCCCGGACCAGGCTGCATCTACGTCAGCCAGAGCGTGCGCTTCCGAGCGCCGGTATTTATCGGTGACACGGTAACGGCGCGGGTGAAAGTCACCGGCCTGAAGCCTGAGCGGAACATGGTTATGTTCGACACCGTTTGCACCGTCGGCGGCAAGGAAGTGGTCAGTGGCGACGCCGTCATCATGGTGCCTCGCCGGGAGCAGGGGTGAGCGCCACGCTCGCACCGCAGCGCTGGTTCGGCGAATTTTCGATCGCGCCGGGCCAGCGAGGCCGTTGGCGTATCGGCCCGCTGGAGTTACTGGTCGAGCACACCACCGGTGAATGGCGGGTTCGGCGCAGTTACGCCAACGAGCCCTCTACCAACGAGAACCTCCCCCGGATCGAACAGGCCGAATCGGCCGAGGAAGGAGCGGGCGATCGCTACATCGTGGCCGATCGCGGCTCGCAGCTCAGCTTGCTGCCGCTGCTGCCCGATCGCGCGGTGGTTGCCCGGCCGCTTAGTCCAGTATTCGTGCCGGCCGGTGAAACGGTACGGCTGTACGTCAGCATGCCGGTCTGGCTGCAGCTCTCGGTCGGGGCAGGCCATAAGACATTGACCGAGCTGCCGACCCAGACGCTGTCGGACACTTGGTTCGGGCCCAACACCCGCGAGGGCGAGTTGTGTTACGCCCTGCGCTCGCGTTGCCGGCTGACACTGGATGGTGATGTCGTTCGGCCGGATCGTGCCATCACGCCGGTGCGCATTCGCAACCGCGCTGGCAGCGTACTGGGGCTGGAGCGGGTCAGAGTGCCGGCGTCGCAGCTGAGCCTGTATGCCGAGCCGAGCGGGCGCCTGTGGACTAGCGAGGTGGCGCTGGAGCGGACCGAAGACGGGCAGTTTGCTTCGCTGAGCATAGACACCGGTGCGCCGTTGGAAGCCCGCAGCGCCCTGCCGCTGGCCGGTCCGCGTGAGACGCCACCGAAGAAAATCGCGATCCGCGCCTTCAGCACTCTGTTCCAGTAGGAGCTCATCATGTGGGAGTGGTGGTCCGCTGTTGAAGCCTATTTGGCGTCCGGCCGCTGGTGGGTTTTCATTCGAGCCCTGCTCACGCTCTCGGTCGGATTTCTGCTTGCCCGCGCGCTGGCGGCCGCAACCTTGCGCTTTGTCAGCAGCAGGCTGGACGCCCACCGCAGCATGGTTTTGCAGCGGGCTGTGTACTACCTGGTCGTGGGGCTGGCGGTCGCCACCGCGCTCAATCAGCTTGGCTTCAAGCTCGGCGTGTTGTTGGGGGCGGCGGGTATTCTTTCGGTCGCTATCGGCTTTGCCTCTCAGACCTCCGCCTCCAACCTGATCAGCGGCCTATTTCTAGTCGGCGAGCGGGCCTTTAGCATCGGCGACACCATCCAGGTCGGCAGTACCCGCGGCGAGATCCTGTCGGTGGACCTGCTCTCGATGAAGCTGCGGACTTTCGACAATCTGTTCGTCCGTATCCCGAACGAGATTCTGATCAAGTCCGAGGTCATCAACCTGTCTCGCTTCCCAATCCGACGGGTCGATCTCATGCTCAGCATCGCTCGCAAGGAAGATATCAGCCGGGTAAGGGAATTGCTGTTCAGCGTCGCCGACGCCAATCCGCTCTGCCTGGAAGAGCCCAAGCCGCTGTTTATCGTGGTCGGATTCGGCCCGTTCTCCACCGATCTGCAGTTTTCCGTGTGGGGCAGGCGCGAGAATTACCTCGAACTGAAGAACACGATCTACGAACAGATCAAGCTTGCCTTCGATGCTCACGGCGTCGAGGTTCCTTTCCCGCACACCAGCATCCATGCCGGCAGTACCACCGAGCCCATCCCCATCCGCTTCGTCAATACCGCGCCAGATGAGGCGGGGCAGGGCAGCTCGCCTCGGGGCGCCGGGAAGATCGGGGAAGAACGGAGCTAAAGATGAAGGCTCGCTACTAGGGAAGAGTTTTAACTTCGTTCTGCCTGGCGGCGCATTTCGGCCGCTCCTGCTCTGTGGCTCTGTCCCGCCGCCTCAGCGCGACATCAGGCGCCTGTTCGGCTAGGCTGGACGCTGACCGCAACGGCAAACAAGGAGGGGACATGCCGGCTCGAATCGATGGAGTGTTGTCGTTTTGGTTCAGCCTCAGCCGTAACGACCCGGCACTGGCAGAGGAGATCATGCCGCGCTGGTTTGCGGCCGATCCGGTGCTCGATGCGGAAATCCGCGTTCGCTTTCGTGCCGACTACGACGCTGCGGTCGCCGGGCAGCTGGATGGCTGGAAGCAGACTGCTCGTGGCACCCTGGCGCTGATCCTGTTGTTCGATCAGTTCCCGCGCAACATGTTCCGGGGGCAGCCGCGCGCCTTCGCTATGGATCCGGCTGCCGCGGAGCTTTGCCTGGAAGGAATAGAGCAGGAGCTGGACATCCATCTGAGCCCGGTCGAGCGAGGGTTCTTCTATATGCCGTTGCAGCATGCCGAGAACGCGCATTTGCAGGATCTGTCGGTGCAGCAGTACGAGCGGCTGCTGCGCGACAGCGAGCCGGCCTGGAAACCGCTGGTGCGCGGCATGCTCAACTATGCCCACGAGCACCGCGATATCGGTCACCGCTTTGGCCGCTTTCCCCACCGCAATGCCATTCTCGGCCGCCAGTCGACCATGGAAGAGCGCGACTTCCTGGCGGAGGGCGGCCCGGATTACGGCCAGCGGCAGGGAGACTAGGCTACTCTCCGCCCGCCTCAGAAGTGGCGGGCAAAGGTCAGGCTGGCCGCCTGTCTGGCGCCGGCTTCCAGCCGCAGACTGATGCGACCGGTCCAGTCGACGCGGAAATCGGCTTGGGCGAAGCCGCCGAAGGGTTGGTCGATTTTGATGTTGCTGCTGCTGGCTGTCGGGCCGGAGCTGGTTTGATCGCCATCGATGTAGAGCGCATAACCGCCCAACTGCAACCGT
>DASULL010000446.1:0-2590 GCA_036278215.1 Gammaproteobacteria bacterium
CAACTCGTATGGCTCGATCAAGGTATACGTCGGGCTGCGAACCGCCCCCTCATGCCCGAGAGCACGCAGCAAAGCCCGCACCAAAGTGGTTTTACCTGCGCCCAGGTCCCCTTCGAGATAGATGAGGACGGACTGCGGCAACGCCAATGCCAAGCGGCGCCCGACAGCGACGGTCGCCGCCTCATCAGGCAGCTCGACAACGTATTCGGTCATATTGGATTCACCAGTTCGCGCAGATAAGGCATCAGATCGAGCGCCAGCAGACCCCGCTCGCCGGCGCTGGCGGCCCGGTCAGCGGCAGCGCCATGAATCCAGACACCAACGGCTGCCGCTTCCGCTAGCACCATCCCCTGTGCCAGCAGGCCGCCGATAACGCCGCTCAGCACATCTCCCATACCGCCGGAACCCATACCAGGATTGCCGGTAGTACAAACCTGCGGCAGGCTACCCGGTGCCTGCACAATCGTTCCCGCGCCCTTGAGCACCGCCACACCGCCATAGCGTTCGACCAGCTGCAGCGATGCTAGAAACCGATCCTGCTGCACCTGCCGGGTATCAGCACCGAGCAGACGCGCCGCCTCGCCGGGATGCGGCGTCAGTACCCAGTGCTCATTCCGCACAGGCGCTTCCGCCAGCAGATTGAGACCATCGGCATCGAGCAGCATCGGCCCCTCGAAGCGCAGGGCCGCCTCATACAGCGCCCTACTCCAGGCGCTGCGGCCCAGGCCTGGCCCGAGCACCACCACATCGGCTCGCTGGAGCCAGGGGTTCAGTTCATCGGCAGCATCGATGCCATGGCACATCACTTCCGGCCGCGCCGCCAACAGCCCGGCACAGTGCTCGACCCGCGTCGCCACTGTTACCAGTCCGGCGCCAACCCGAGCAGCCGCCTCGGCTGCCATCCGCACCGCACCGCCCATGCCGCGCTCACCACCCACCACCAGCACGTGTCCGTGCCGCCCTTTGTGCGCATCCCGCGGCCGCTTCGGCAAAGCGGTGCCGATTCTCTCCCGAGCGATTAGGCGAGCCTGTGCTGGGACAGCGGCAAAAGCCGCCGCCGGCACCCCAAGTCCAGCGAACTCGAGCTCGCCAACCACCGCCGGGCCGGCGCCGGTGAACAGCCCACTCTTATAAGCAATAAAGGTCACCGTAGCGGTAGCGGCAACGGTGGCCCCCAGCAGCGCGCCGCTGCCGGCATGCAGGCCCGAAGGAAGATCGATCGCCAGGATCGGTTTGCCGCTCCCGTTGAGGGCGTTGACCGCCGCAGCCCATTCTCCCTGCAGCGGCCGGTCCAGACCGGTACCGACGATGGCATCGACTAACACGTCCGCGTCCAGCGCCAGGCCGGGTTGGAAACCCTGGACCATGCCGCCGGCCTCGCGGTAAGCGGCCGCCGCCGCGGCCGCATCGCCTTGCAGCCGCCCGGCGTCGCCCAACTGGAGCACCTGCACTTCCAGCCTGTCCTGCCAGGCAAGGCGGGCCAGAATATAACCATCGCCGGCATTGTTACCGAGCCCGCAGACGACAATGAGCCGCCGCGCCGCCGGCCAGCGGCGGCGCAAGCTGCCGTAAGCGGCCGCACCGGCGCGCTCCATCAGCGCCAGCCCGCTGATAGCGAGCTGCTGAGCAGCCTGCGCGTCGATCAAACGGCTCGCCGCGGGTGTGTAAAGCAATTGCCGAGTTTCAGTCATGGCTGTAAGTATACCGACGGACAAGGCGTACAATGGCGCTATGCAACACGTCGATCCACAGCCGCTCGACTTCAACGCCCTGGCAGGGGTGATCAAGGTCTGGGCCAAAGAACTGGGCTTTGCCGAAGCCGGGATCAGCGATATCGATCTGCGCACCGAGGAACCCCGGCTTCTGCGCTGGCTGCGTGACGGCTTCCACGGCGACATGCACTATATGGCTCGCCACGGCCTGAAGCGCTGCCGGCCGGACCAACTGGTGCCCGGCACGATGCGTATCATCAGCGTGCGCATGGATTATCTCCCGCCGGAATACCCCGCCCGATTCGACCCGCAGCAGCCGGGCGAAGCCTTCATCGCCCGCTATGCAGTCGGTCGCGACTACCACAGACTGCTGCGGCAGCGGCTGCAGCAACTGGCCGGTCGCATCGGCGAGGTCGTCGGCCCGTTCGGCTACCGCGCTTTCGTCGACAGCGCCCCGGTGCTGGAGAGGCCGCTGGCCCGGAAAGCCGGCCTGGGCGCGATCGGCAAAAACACCCTGCTCCTGAATCACCAGGCCGGCTCGTATTTTTTCCTCGGCGAACTGTTCACCGACTTGCCGCTGCCAATCGATGCGCCAAACAGCCAGAATTTATGCGGCAGTTGCCGCGCCTGCCTGACAGCCTGTCCGACGGAAGCCATCGTCGCGCCGTATCAGCTCGACGCCCGCCGTTGCATTTCCTACCTCACCATCGAGTCGCATGAGGCCATCCCCGATGAGCTGCGCCCTCTGATCGGCAACCGCGTGTTCGGCTGCGACGATTGCCAGACCAGCTGTCCGTGGAACAAATTTGCCAGGGTTGCTGCCGAACCGGACTTCCGCACTCGCCACCAGCTCGACCGCTCCACGTTAGTCGAGCTGT
>DASULL010000447.1:0-9334 GCA_036278215.1 Gammaproteobacteria bacterium
CGACAGCCTGTTCATCGTCATGCGGGTGTATTTCGAGAAGCCGCGGACCACAGTCGGCTGGAAGGGGCTGATCAACGATCCGTACCTGGACGACTCTTTCAAGATCGACGAGGGGCTGCACCTGGCGCGCGAGCTGCTGCTCGATATCGCCGAGATGGGCTTGCCGGCCTCGACCGAGGCACTCGATCCGATCACGCCGCAGTACATTGGCGATCTGATCACCTGGACTGCTATCGGCGCGCGTACTACCGAGTCGCAGACCCATCGGGAAATGGCCAGCGGCCTGTCCACGCCGGTCGGCTTCAAGAACGGCACCGACGGTAGCCTGCAGGTGGCGATCAACGCCCTGCAGTCGGCCGCGTCGAGCCACAGCTTCCTCGGCATTGATCAGAGCGGGCGGTCTGCGGTGATCCGTACTCGCGGCAACCGCTATGGGCATGTCGTCCTGCGCGGCGGCGCCCGGCCGAACTACGATTCGGTCAGCATCTCGCTCGCCGAGCAGGAGCTGGCGGCGGCTGGAATGAGCGCCAAGCTGATGGTCGATTGCAGCCACGCTAACTCCAATAAAGATCCGGCGCTGCAGCCGCTGGTGATGGAAGATGTGGTCAACCAGATTCTGGGTGGCAACGAATCCATTATCGGCGTCATGCTGGAGAGCCACCTGAATGCTGGCAGCCAGAAGCTTTCCAGCGATTTGTCGCAGCTTGCTTATGGCGTGTCGGTGACCGACGGTTGTATCGATTGGGCAACTACCGATGCCTGTCTGCGGGATGCGGCCGGCAAGTTGCGAGGTGCGTTGAAAAATCGACTTGCCTCCTAGGGCCAGACGACATATAACCGGGAACCTTGTCGCGATGCAGTGGTCTGCGTCGGAGCAAGCGAGCCGAGCTGGACTGCTACCATCTTGATTGCATGTCGCTAGCTCGGCGATGATGGCATATGCCGTTGAATGCGCCGGCGCCTGTGCCGGTATGGAACCAACCCTGTGAGGATGCACATCCCATGCGGTTATGCAGCTCCCCCTCGTGGGGCTAGTCGACGGAGGAGACGACAGATGTCGAATACTCACGCTCTGCCGGTCAAGGGCTTCGAGCCCTACAAAGAGAAAGAGGGCGAGCAGTACATGAGCAAGGCCCAACTGGAGCACTTCACCAAGCTCCTGCAGGTCTGGAAGCAGCAGCTGCAGGAAGAGGTGGAGCGCACGGTGCACAACATGCGGGACGAGGCGAATAACTTTGCCGATCCTGCTGATCGTGCCAGCCAGGAAGAAGAGTTTGCTCTCGAGCTGCGTGCACGCGATCGTGAGCGCAAGTTGATCCGTAAGATCGACCAGACGCTGGATCTGATCCGCAAGGACGATTACGGCTACTGCGAGCAGTGCGGCATCGAGATCGGCCTGCGTCGGCTGGAGGCGCGTCCTACAGCAACGCTTTGCATCGACTGCAAGACGCTGGAAGAGATCCGCGAAAAGCAGCGCGTTGCGTAAGCAGCAAACGAACGCTCAAAAGGCCCGCGTCAGCGGGCCTTTTTTTTGCTGACGTTGAAAGATTTCGTTCTTGCGGGGTAGGGACGAGGGGTGAGCAGGGACCATAGATGGAGAGGGAAATCCATGATCGGCTCGCAGTGTAGCCAGAGGAGCGGTGCTTGATTGGAGTAGTTCCGCCAGAAATATTGGGCCGCCCCCTGGCGGCCGATTCAGCTCCGGCCGTTCTGGCTGTCGATGCTTTGAGCAAGCGGTACGGCGCCACAGCCGCGGTTGATGATGTGTCGTTCACCGTCGGTCGCAATGAGATTGTTGGGTTGCTCGGCCCCAATGGTGCCGGCAAGACGACTACCATCAGCATGGTTCTGGGGGTGCTCGAGCCTAGCGCCGGCAGCATCCGGATCGATGGCCTCGATCTTGCCAGGCAGCGCTCCCAGGCCTTGCACCGAACCAACTTCGCTGCTGTCTATGCGCCCCTGCCCGGCAATCTGTCGGTGGCGCAGAATCTGCGGATCTTCGGCCTGATGTATGGCGTGAAGCGGCTGTCGGCGCGGATCGACGAAGTGCTGGAGCAGTTTGACCTTGGCCAGTTCCGCAATGTCCGCTGTGGTGTGCTTTCGTCCGGCGAGCAGACGCGGGTGGCGCTGGCCAAGGCAATGCTGAACCGGCCGCATCTGTTGCTGCTCGATGAACCGACCGCTTCGCTCGATCCGGCGACGGCCCGCGACATCCGTACTCGGATTCGCGAATTCGCCCGCTCTGACGACGGTGGCGTGCTCTGGACTTCGCACAATATGTACGAAGTGCAGGAAGTCTGCGATCGGGTGTTGTTTCTCTCGCGTGGCAGGATCTTGTTGCAGGGGGACCCGAAGACGCTGCCGGCCGACTACGGCAAGGCAACGCTGGAGGAGCTGTTTATAACGATTGCGCGCGAGCCGCTGACGCTGGAGGCGTAGGATGCCGGCACTGAACCGCATCGCCGCTGTGGTTTTGCGGCAACTCTACTTGCTGCGGGCCAGCCCTGTGCGAGTGCTGCCGCTGTTTGCCTGGGCGGCCATCGACATCGTGCTGTGGGGTTTCATCACCCGTTACCTCGGCACTGTCATTGCCGATGGCTTCAATCTCGTCTCGACCTTGCTGGGCGCAGTGCTGCTGTGGGGTTTCTTCGGCCGAGTCATGCACGGCGTGACTACTGCCTTTCTCGAGGATGTCTGGTCGCGTAATTTCCTCAACCTGTTCGCTTCACCGCTGATGATTTCGGAGTATGTCGGTGGCCTGATCACGACCAGCATCCTGACCAGCCTGGTCGGGCTGGTGGTGATGCTGGTGCTGGCAAGCACGGCCTTTGGCCTGTCATTCGCCGTGTACGGGCTGATGTTGCTGCCGTTCCTGCTGGTGCTGTTCCTGTTTGGTATAGCGCTGGGCATTTTCTCCAGCGCCGTGGTGCTGCGGTTAGGACCCGCGTCGGAGTGGTTCGTCTGGCCTATGCCGGCGCTGCTTTCGCCATTCGTCGGCGTGTTCTACCCGATCAGCACGCTGCCCGACTGGATGCAGGCGATCGCCTATCTGTTGCCACCTTCTTATGTATTCGAAGGCATGCGCAGCATCGTGCTTCATGGCTCTTTCGCGCCGACCCAGCTGGGCTGGAGCATGGGCCTGGTGCTTGTCTACTTGCTGCTGGCGTGCTGGTTTTTCGTGCGCGTGTACCGCTATGCCGTGCGCACCGGCCTGCTGGCGCGGTACAGCGCCGAGAGCGTGAGCTGAGGAAGCCAGCGCCGCCGCCCCCGGGAGGAAGCTCTGGAATAACCAGCAAGGCGCGGACAGAGCAAGAATCCTGCCCGCTGCGCCTTGGCGCCGGCTTTTTGCCCCTGCCGGTTACGATTTGCCGGCGTACAGCGGCATGGCGATGGTTGCCTGGAGGACCCGGCCGATCGGGCCGGACTCGTCGTAGAGCGCGGTTTCCACCAGTCCCGTACCGCTAGGGTCCATCCGGCTGCGGGCATCCAGCCCCAGCCATTCGCTGCCGGGGCGGCGGTGCAGATAAAGGGTGACATCGGTATTGATGGTGCCGGTGCGCTCGTCCACGCGGAGTTGGCCGACGCCGTTGCCGAAGTCGCACAGGGTTGCCGCCTGTACCGTCAGCGATGCCGGCTCGCCGGCGACGACCGGCACCGGCAGGCGCATCCAGACACGGCCGGCGCCGCGGCCCTGCATGCCGTCGATGAGGCAGGTTTGTGCCGTAGTGTGCAGGCCTACCAACCCCTGACTTTTTCCTGGAAAGCCGGCCAGCTCCGCTACCGTACTGATCGGCCGGTCTTGCCGTGGCGGGAGCTGTTCTGCCTGGAACTGCCCATAGCCGGGAACCGCCGTGTCCTGTTGCTCGAGGAAAAGGGCGGTGGCGCGGCAGACTGCGGTACCGTTTGTCAGGATGGTGCCGGCCAGGAGCTGCAGGCGGCGGCCGCTGCGGATGGTTTCAGTGACAACGCGCAGGGGAGCGTGCGGAACCGGCCGCAGCAGGTCGACGTTAAGTCGGGCAAGCCGGAGCGCTGCCGAGTCAGTGGCCGCTTCCAGCACATGGGCGAGCAGGCCGGTCGGTGGGCCGCCATGCAGATGCTGCGGGTTCCAGGGACCTCCGGCCAGTTCGGTCGGAATATAGCTATCGCCCTCCCGTAGAAATAGCGCATCGCTCATGGCTGTCCTCCTCATCGTTAGCTTTTTTCTCCAGCATAGGCTCATGTTAGAGCATGCTGATGCTCTTGGCCTGGGTCGGCTGAGGCCGCATGAAGACCGCCGGGCGCGTACCAATGATGCTGGTGCGACGCCTGAAGGATTCTATATCTGGAAAGCAGCAAGGAGGCTTAACATGCCAACCCAGAACACCGGCGCCAGCGATGTGACCTACAACCTGACCAGCGTGCTCTACCACGCCTTGCAGGGTGCGGAAAACTACGAGCGCTATGCACGTGACGCGGAGCAGGAAAATGACTCCGATCTGGCTTCCTTCTTTAAGGAGGTGCAGCAGCAGGAACAGTCGCGGGCGGAAAAAGCACAGCGGCTGCTGGCCCAACGACTCCATCAATAGCTAACAGCGGCAGCTGGCGGCGCTCTGGCGTCGCCAGCTGCCGCTGCAATACTAATCTCGCCCCAACGGTTCTCTCCAAGGCGGGGAGCACGGAGCTCAGATGGCGGCAGAACGGGCGGCGTCGCTAAGGACCATCGTTATCTGGACGATCGGACACTCCTCCCGTTCCTGGGAGGAGTTCCTGGTGCTGCTGCAATCACAGTCGATCGAAGCACTCGCCGATGTGCGGCGCTTCGCCGGTTCCCGCCGCTATCCGCAGTTCGGGCCGGAGCGGCTGCCGCCGGCACTGGCGGCAGCCGGGATTTCCTACTTGCCGATACCGGAACTCGGCGGTCGGCGTAAGGCCAGCGCTGCTTCGCCCAATACGATCTGGCGCAACCCAGCCTTTCGGGCTTACGCCGATCACATGCAGACGGAAGAATACCTGCGCGGTCGCGAGCGGTTGCTGCAGCAGGCCGCTGAGCAGCGCACCGCCATCATGTGCTCGGAAGCGGTGTGGTGGCGCTGTCACCGTGCCTTGATCGCCGATGACCTGAAGGCGATCGGCCTGCGGGTGTTGCACATAATGAGCGGACAGAGTGTGGTAGAACATCCGTTCACCACGGCTGCCAGGATACGGAACGGACAATTGTTCTACGGGCCAGCCGATAGCTCCCAGGAAATCCTATGAACGTTGCTGGCAACACCCATCTGAAGATCGTCGGTTATATCCTCTGGCTGTTCGGTTTTACCGGCGCTCACCGGTTTTATTACGGCCGCCCGGTAACCGGCACCATCTGGTTCTTCACCTTCGGCTTGTTTCTGATCGGCTGGATCGTCGACCTGTTTCTGATCCCCAGCATGGACCGTGAGGCGGACCTGCGTTATTACCCAGGGCGGCTCGACTATACGGTCGCCTGGATTCTGTTGACTTTCCTCGGCGTGCTCGGCATTCACCGAATGTACATGGGTAAGTGGATCACCGGCATCCTCTACCTGCTGACGCTCGGTTTGTTCGGGCTCGGCATCCTGTACGATTTCTGGACGCTGAACGACCAGGTCAGCATCAGCAACCGCTCGTCCGCGCTCCGCTGACCCAGCTTGGCTCAGGTGTGCCGGTCCTGCGGATCACTGCCCTCCGGCGGCTCCGGTCGTGCTGGCTTTGCTCTGTCGCGGGTCGGCGCAGCCCAGCCGGGCGAATCGCTGGCCGGGAAGCTTTCCCAGGAAGCTTGGTCCACCTCATCCCAGGTTTCGTCGGCAATAGGATGCCGCTCGTGCCTCCGGTTCGATGTCTCCGAGGTTTTTTTCTGCCGCTGTCTTGTCATAAAGAAGAACCTCCAGCTAGGGCTTGAATATTGGGTGTTCCAGCTGGCAGGCAAGGGCAGCGAGTCTCCTGTTGCTCCTGTGGATGCTCGTTTCGCTATGATGCTCCTAAATGATCAACCGGCGCGGGCGCCTGTATTGCCGCGCCATTGCGCTGTCTGCCCAGCTGGGCAGTAGCGGAGGAGTCAGAGTGAAAGCCGATATTCTCATTGCCGGGCGCATGCCGCCGAACGTCATCAACCAGCTTGAGGAAGACTTTGTGGTGCACCCGCTTGCCGAGGCGCCGGACCCGCAGGCACTGCTTGCTGCGGTAGCGCAGCGGGTGCGCGGCATCGCCACCAATGCGGTGCAGGGGGTGTCGACAGAGTTGCTGGATGCTCTGCCAAACGTGGAGATCATCGCTTCGTCCGGGATCGGCACCGATGCGCTGCAGTTGGAGCGGGCCCGGGCGGCGGGAATCAAAGTGGCGGTGACGCCCGACGTGCTGAACGACGATGTCGCCGACATGGCTATCGGCTTGTTGCTGGCGGTGTCGCGCAAGATCTGCCTGGGAGATCGGTCGGTGCGGGCCGGCCGCTGGTTCGACGGGATGGGGCTGGGCTCGCGGGTGACCGGCAAGCGGCTTGGTATCCTTGGCCTTGGCCGCATCGGCCAGGCGCTGGCCAAGCGGGCGGTCGCCTTCGACATGACCATCGGCTATCACCAGCGCAACCGGAATCCGAACGTCCCCTATACCTATTTCGACAGCGTGATCGAGCTGGCCGAGTTCAGTGACTTCCTGGTAGTCGTGGTGCCGGGCGGAGCGGCGACCGAGAAGATGATCAACCGGGCGGTACTCGATGCGCTGGGGCCGGACGGTACCCTGGTCAACGTCGGTCGCGGTTCCACGGTGGACGAGCCGGCGCTGGTGGAGGCGCTCGCTGAAGGTCGGATTCGCGCCGCCGCACTCGATGTGTTTGCCGACGAGCCGAACGTCCCGCCAGAGCTGTTGACGATGGACAACGTTGTGCTGGCGCCGCATTACGCCAGCGCAACGCTGGAAACGCGGCTCGCCATGGGGCAGTTGGTAGTCGACAATTTACGCGCCCATTTCAGCGGCCGTCCGCTGCTGACGCCGGCTGAATAACAGCCGGCTGCGCGCGCTTTCCTGACACGACCCTGGCTTGCCAGCCGCTTTGCCGGCGCAGGCGGGCTGCTGTTTTTTCGGATTTTTGGATATCACATGCAAGCACCAGATCTGGATATTCCCGCCGGTTACCGGCATTGGCAGGGCGACCCTGCCGAAGATCACATCGGCCCGTTTTTTTTCCGGCCGGCTGATAATGGCGTGGAGACGGTTTTCCGATTGCAGCCGCATAATTGCAACTCTCACGGCTCGGCGCACGGCGGCGTGCTGATGACTTTCATCGACTACACGCTGTGTGTTGCCGCGGTCCACGACACGGACGAGAAAGTGGTGACTGTCAGTTGCAACAGCGAGTTTATCGACGGTGCCGCCGCCGGTTCGCTGCTGTTCGGCCGTGGCGAGGTCATCCGCCGTACCGGGTCGCTGGTGTTTACCCGCGGCACCATAGAAACCGCCGATGGCCGGGTGGTGCTGGCTGCCAGCGCGGTGGTCAAGCGCATTCGCCGTTAGCCGGCCAACCACAGGAGAGCAGCATGATCTATGCAGTTGGTGACCGTGAGGTCCAGTTCATCGGCGGCCCGCATTTCGTCGCCCACAACGCCACCCTAATCGGCTCGGTGGTGCTCAAGCCGAACGCCAGCATCTGGTTCAATGTGGTGATCCGCGCCGACAACGACCCGATCATCATCGGCGAGGAGAGCAACGTGCAGGACGGTGCCGTGCTGCACACCGACATCGGCTATACGCTGGAAATCGGCCGCGGTGTCACTATCGGCCACAAGGCGATGCTGCACGGCTGCAGCATTGGTGATCACAGCCTGATCGGCATCAATGCTGTGGTGCTGAACGGCGCCCGGATCGGCAAGCACTGCCTGATCGGCGCCAACGCGCTCATCCCCGAAGGCGCGGAGATACCGGACGGCTCGCTGGTGCTGGGCTCGCCCGGCAAGGTGCGGCGCAACCTAAGCGACGCCGAGAAAGCAATGCTGGAGGCCGGTGCGGCTCATTACGTCGAAAATGCCCAGCGCTATCTCAAGACGCTGCGGCAGCAGAGCTGAAGCGGATCGCATGCAAAGTCTGCACGTGATCATGTGCAAGGAAGACCTCGATCCCGCCAAGGTGGAGGGCCGGGTCGCGGTGGTCTTCGATGTGCTGTTTGCCACCTCGACTATTGCCGCCGCTTTCCACCATGGGGTGACCGACGTCATCCCGGCGCGCCAAGCCGAAGAGGCGAGGCAGGCGGCCGAGGGGCTTGCCGCAGGCTCTTTCCTGTTCGCCGGTGAAATCGACCTGCGGCCGATTCCGGGCTTTTTGCCGTCGGTGCCGTTGCGGCTGATCCGGGAGCCGTTGGCTGGCAAGCGGCTCATCTATTCCACTACCAATGGCACGGTGGCGCTGCTGCGTGCCAAGCCGGCGGCAGCGGTATACGCGGCGGCGCTAGTCAACGGCCGGGCGGTTGCCAGCCAGTTGACCAGCCGGCACCATCATGAGACGGTGCTGCTGATCTGTGCCGGCAGCGGCGGGGCGTTCAATATCGAGGACTTCCTCGGAGCCGGGCATGTTATTCATCATCTGATGCTGGCTGAGCCGACCCGCTGGGCGCCGTCCGATGCCGCGCTGGCGGCGCGCGAGCTGTATCGGGCGCAGGCATCGCAGCTGGCGCAATGCCTGTTGGAATCGCGGCTTGGCCGGATCATGCAGGCGCTGGGCGAAGCCGCCGAGGTTGAACACGCGGCGCAGACCGATATCTATGACTGTGTGCCGGTTTTGCAGGGGCAACGATTGGTTGCCACCGAGTTGTAGCGAACGGTTAAGCTTATATACTGTCAGTCGATTCGTCAGATGATGCCAAGACCTGACTGCCACCATTTTAGATAAGGAAACGCAATGGCTACCAATACGACTGCCGTACGCACGAGCCAAGCGGCGCTTGCCACCAATAAGGTTCTGCGCAACACCTATATTCTGCTGTCGATGACGCTGCTGTTCAGCGCTGTCACCGCCGGTATTTCGATGACGCTGAATCTGCCGCACCCCGGCCTCATCATCACTCTGGTCGGCTATTTCGGCCTGCTGTTTCTGACCACCAAGTTCCGTAACAGCACCGCCGGTATCGGCTTTGTTTTCCTGCTGACCGGCTTCATGGGTTACACTCTGGGGCCGATCCTCAATGCCTACCTCGGTCTGCCCAATGGCGGCGACGTAGTGATGATGGCCATGGGCGGCACCGCCGCGATCTTCCTCGCGCTGTCCGTTTACGCCATAAGCAGCCGCAAGGACTTCAGCTTCATGGGCGGCTTCCTGATGGTCGGCATCCTGGTTGCCTTCCTGGCCGGCCTCG
>DASULL010000448.1:0-10974 GCA_036278215.1 Gammaproteobacteria bacterium
AGCCGCACCGCGCCGCCGGAGCTAGAGCGGGCGCGGGCAGCACTGCCGGAGCTGGAACTGGCACTGGGCGGCTTCGATGGCGAGTTGCTAGCGCAGGCCGCGCGTATCGTCGTCAGTCCTGGGGTGTCGTTGGCCGAGCCCCTGCTGGCCGAGGCGGCGGCGCGTGGCGTGCCGCTGCTCAGCGAGATCGAGCTGTTCGTCCAGGTCGCCCAGGCTCCGATTATCGCTATAACCGGCTCCAACGGTAAAAGCACCGTGACCACGCTGCTCGGTTTGATGGCGGCTCGGGCCGGCAAGCGCACCGGTGTCGGTGGCAACCTCGGCACGCCGGCGCTGGAGCTGCTGGATCCGGCAGCCGAGCTGTATCTGCTGGAACTGTCCAGTTTCCAGCTGGAAACCACCTATAGCCTGGCCCCGGCAGCGGCGGCCGTTCTCAATATCAGCCCCGATCACATGGATCGCCATCACTCGCTGGCCGAGTACGCCGCGGCCAAGGCGCGGGTGTTTGCCCGCGCCAGCGTCTGCGTGGTCAATGCCGATGATCCGCAGGTCATGGCGATGCGCTGGCCGGGGCAAACAGTCAGCTTCAGCACGCGCTTGACCGCCACAGCCGACTGGCGCTTGGGCGAGCGGGATCGCGAACTATGGTTGTTGCACGGCGACTTGCCATTGATGGCGGCGGCGGAGCTGCGCATTGCCGGCCGCCACAATCTAGCCAATGCCCTGGCCGCGCTGGCGCTTGGTGCGGCGGTGGAGCTGCCGCTGGAGGCGATGCTGGCTGCGCTGCGTGAGTTCGCCGGGCTGCCGCACCGCACCGAATGGGTGGGCGAGGCAGATGACATCGCCTGGTACAACGATTCCAAGGGCACAAACGTCGGCGCCACCATTGCCGCGGTGGAAGGCTTGGATCGGCCACTGGTGCTAATCGCCGGCGGTGAGGGCAAGGGCCAGGACTTCAGCGCGCTGACCGACGTGCTGATTGAGAAAGTGCGTGCGCTGGTGCTGATCGGCCGCGACGCGGCGTTGATCGAGCGCGCCGTCGGCAGCGTGGTGCCGCTGGTGCATGCCGCCGATATGGACGAAGCTGTCCGGCGCGCTCGCGAACTTGCTCGGGCCGGTGATGCGGTGCTGCTTTCGCCCGCCTGCGCCAGTTTCGACATGTTCAGTGGTTATGAGCAGCGCGGTGATGCGTTCCGCGCTGCGGTGCAGAGGTGGGTGCTGTGACTGCCGTCCTCGCTGATCTGCACCCAACCAGCCGGTCGCGCACGCCGCCTTTGTGGCCCAGCCTCGACCATGGTCTGCTGGCTGTGCTCGGCATCATTGCCGCGCTTGGGCTGGTGATGGTGATGTCATCGTCGGTGTCGCTGGCCGAGCGGCAGGCGGGCGATGCCTTCTTCTATCTCAAGCGGCAGTTGGTGTTCTTCGCGCTCGGCAGCGCCCTCGCTGTGGCGGTCCTGCGGGTGCGGCTGGAAAGTTGGCAGAGCGCCAGCGCGCTGCTGCTCGGTTTTGCCTACCTGCTGCTGATTTTGGTGCTGATCCCTGGTATCGGCCGGGAAGCGAATGGCGCGGTGCGCTGGATACCGCTGGGGCTGTTCAATCTGCAGGCGTCGGAGCTGGCCAAGCCGCTGGTGCTGCTGTACCTCGCCGCCTACTTGGTCCGGCGGGCCGATGCGCTGCAGACCCGGATGATGGCTTTTCTAGTGCCGATTGGAGTGCTGGTGCTGATTGCGCTGCTGCTCTTGCTGGAGCCCGATTTCGGTACCGCAGTGGTCATTGCCGCCACTGGCATGGGAATGCTGTTTCTGGCTGGCGTTCCGCTGTGGCGATTCGCGCTGCTGGGTGGTCTGGTGGCCGCGGCCGGCGGGCTGCTGGTGGTGACGTCGCCGTATCGCTGGACCCGGCTGACCACTTTCCTCGATCCGTGGCAGGACCCGTTCGCTTCCGGTTTCCAACTGACCCAGTCGCTGATCGCGATCGGCCGCGGCGAGTGGTTCGGCGTCGGCCTCGGCGGCAGCGTCCAGAAGCTCTTCTATCTGCCGGAGGCTCATACCGATTTTCTGTTCGCGGTATATGCCGAGGAACTCGGATTGCTGGGCGTGGTGAGCTTGATCGGCCTGTACGGCTTCGTCGTGTTTCGGGCCTTCATGATCGGCGGTCGCAGCTTGTGGCAAGGCCTGCCATTCGGTGGTTATTTGGCATACGGAATCGGACTTTGGTTTGGCATGCAGGCATTCATCAATATCGGCGTGAACATGGGGCTGTTGCCGACCAAGGGCTTGACCCTGCCGCTGATGAGCTACGGCGGCAGCAGCCTGATCAGCACCATGCTGATGATGGCGTTGCTGTTGCGGGCTGACTTCGAATTGCGACTGGCGAGCGTCGGTGCGCAGCCGCTGAGCAGGGGGTGGCTATGAACGCGCCGTCGCGGCCGATCATGATCATCGCCGGTGGTACCGGTGGCCATGTATTCCCCGGGCTGGCCGTGGCCGAAGAGCTGCAGCGGCAAGGTGTGCCGGTGGTCTGGCTGGGTACCCGGCAGGGACTGGAGGCGCGGGTGGTTCCGGCGGCCGGCATTCCGATCGAATGGCTGAACGCCCGCGGGCTGCGGCGGCGTGGTCTGCGCAGCTGGCTGACGGCGCCGTGGATGATTGCCCGTAGCACTTGGCAGGCGCTGCGGATCATGCGGCGGTACCGGCCGCGGGCGGTGCTCGGCATGGGCGGCTACGTGTCTGGTCCGGGCGCGGCCGCGGCCCGGCTGCTCGGTATCCCCATGCTTATCCACGAGCAGAACGCCGTTCCTGGCTTTACCAACCGCAAGCTGGCGCCGCTGGCGGCGCGGATCATGACCGGCTTTGCCGGCGTACTGGATGAGCCCAGCAAGACGGTCCACACCGGCAATCCGGTGCGTGCCGCCATCAGCGCGGTGTCGCCGCCGGCCGGCGGTGCACCAGACGACCGTCCGCTCCGGTTGCTCGTGCTCGGCGGCAGCCAGGGAGCCGCGGCAATCAACGAGGCGGTGCCGGCCGCGCTGGCCCAGCTTGAATCCAAGTTGCGGCCGGAAGTTCGGCACCAGGCTGGCGGGCCGCACGCGGAAAGTACCCGGGCGCTGTACCGCAAGTTCGGGGTCGATGCCCGGGTCGAGCCCTTTATTGACGACATGGCGGCAGCATACGCCTGGGCGGATCTGGCGATCTGCCGTTCCGGTGCGCTCACTGTGGCCGAACTCGCTGCCGCTGGCGTGCCGGCGGTGCTGATTCCTTTCCCATTCGCCGCGGACGACCATCAAACCGCGAATGCGCGTCATCTGGTGGCGCGCGATGCCGGGGTGTTGTTTCCGCAGGATCATCTTACGGCCGAACGCCTGGCGGCGGTTCTGGCCGAGCTGCTTGGGGATCGCGAGCATCTGCAGACCATGGCCGCTAATGCGCGGGCCATGGGGTTGCCGGATGCGGCGGCTCGAGTGGCGCAACTGTGCCTGGAGGTAGCGCGATGAACGCGCCTGTGCGGAGTCAGAGCCACAATAAGCCGGGCGCCATGGGGCGTGTCCGCCATCTGCATTTCGTCGGCATTGGCGGCACCGGCATGAGCGGCATAGCCGAGGTGCTGTTGAATCTCGGTTATACCGTCAGCGGCTCGGATCTGAAGGAAAACACCATGACCCGCCATCTGGCGAGTCTGGGTGCGCGGATCGTGCTTGGCCACCAAGCCGAGAACGTCATCGGCGCCGATGCCGTGGTGATCTCCAGCGCGGTTGGCCCGGACAATCCGGAGGTGGTTGCCGCCCGGACTCATCGGATACCGGTGGTGCCGCGGGCAGAAATGCTGGCGGAGCTGATGCGATTCCGCTACGGCATTGCTGTTGCCGGCACGCACGGTAAGACCACGACGACCAGCCTGGTTGCCAGCCTGCTGGCCGAGGGCGAGATGGATCCGACCTTCGTCATCGGCGGCCGGCTGAACAGCGCCAACACCAACGCCCGCCTTGGCGCCGGGCGGTTCCTGGTGGCCGAGGCGGACGAGAGCGATGCCTCCTTCCTTTATCTGCAGCCGATGATGGCGGTGGTCACCAATATCGATGCCGATCATCTCGGCACCTACGGCGGCGACTTTAGCCATCTGCGTGCGACTTTCCTTGAGTTTCTGCACCATCTGCCGTTCTACGGCCTGGCGGTGTTGTGTACCGACGATCCGGTAGTGCGGGAACTGGCGCAGAAGGTAGGTCGGCCGGTGCGCACTTATGGTTTCGACGAGGGCGTGGACGTGCGCGCAGTCGGCGTCCGCCATGAAGGGACCCGCACCTATTTCCAGGTCGAAGGTAAGGCCGGGCTGGAGCTCGAGGTCAACCTGAACCTGCCGGGACGGCACAACGTCCTCAATGCGCTCGCCGCCATTGCCGTCGCCTACGAGCTGGGGGTGCCGGAGCAGGCCATGCTGACCGCGCTCGCCGGTTTCCGCGGCGTCGGGCGGCGCTTCCAGTCCTACGGCGAGTTCGATCTGAACGGCCGCCGCGTGCTGCTGGTGGACGATTACGGTCATCACCCGCGCGAGATCGCGGCAACCGTGCAGGCGGCCCGGGCCGCGTTCCCGCAACGGCGGCTGGTGCTGGCTTTCCAGCCGCACCGCTACAGCCGTACCCGTGACCTGTTCGAAGATTTCGCCCGGGCTCTGTCGGAGGTCGACGCGCTGGTGCTGGCTCAGGTCTTTCCTGCCGGTGAGCAGCCGATTGCCGGTGCCGACAGCCGCGCCTTGGCCGGGGCGATCCGGGCGCGCGGCTACGTCAACCCGGTCTTCGTCGCTTCCATCGACGAGTTGGTCGAGATTCTTCCTGGCGTGGTGCAGGACGGCGATCTGGTGCTGTCCATGGGTGCCGGCAATATCGGCACTCTCGGGCCGATCCTGCGGCAGCGCTTCTGTGGGGAGGGCGACGAATGATGGCCGTCGCGACCCAACAGCTGCGTGGCGAACTGCGGCTGCGGGAGCCGATGGCCCGGCATACCACCTGGCGTACAGGCGGCATCGCCGACCGGCTCTACCGGCCGGCAGACCTTGCCGATCTGCAGTTGTTTCTGGCCCAGTTGCCGGACGACGAGCTACTGACTTGGTGCGGGCTCGGCAGCAATCTGCTGGTGCGCGACGGTGGCATCCGCGGCACGGTGATTCTGACGGCGCAGGGACTGGAGGAACTGGCCCAGACCGGCGAGCGGACTGTGCGCGCCGAAGCCGGCGTGCACTGCGCCCGGGTCAGCAAATTCTGCAGCCAGCGTGGCTTGGCCGGAGCGGAGTTTTTCATCGGGATTCCCGGCACGATCGGCGGCGCCTTAACCATGAACGCCGGCGCCTTCGGTGGCGAGACCTGGGAGCGGGTGATCGAAGTGGAGACCATCGATCGCCACGGCCGGCTGCGCAAGCGGCTGCCGGCAGAATTCGAGGTGGGGTATCGGCATGTGGTTGGTACCGCCGGCGAATGGTTTGCTGCCTGTACCCTGCAGCTCGAGCCGGGCGACGCCGAAGCGGCGGCCGAACGGGCGCGGCTGTTGCTGGCCCAGCGCTCGGCCTCGCAGCCGATCGGCAAGCCCAGCGCCGGCTCGGTGTTCCGCAACCCGCCCGGCGACCATGCCGCTCGTCTGATCGAGGCAAGCGGGCTCAAGGGCACCCGCATTGGCGGCGCCGAGGTGTCGGAGAAACACGCCAATTTCATTCTCAACACAGGAACTGCCCGCGCTGAAGACATCGAGGCGCTGATCGGGCGGATACAGCATGAGGTACAGCTGCAGCAGGGGATTCTGCTGCAGCCGGAAGTTCGGATCATTGGAGAAAACCTGCAGCCATGACGCAGATCACGTCTGAGCGAATCAAATCCCTGGGCCGGGTCGCCCTGGTGCTGGGCGGCTGGGCGGCCGAGCGGGAAGTCTCGCTGAACAGCGGCGCCCGCGTGCTCGCCGCCTTGCAGACCCTCGGTGTAGACGTGACTCCGGTCGACCCGCGCGACGACGGTACTTCTGGGCTGGCCGAATTCGACCGTGCTTTCATCATCGTCCACGGCCGCGGCGGCGAGGACGGGGTGCTGCAGGCGACCCTCGAGATGCTTGGTGTGGCCTATACCGGCAGCGGCGTGCTTGGCTCCGCGCTGGGCATGGACAAGCTGCGCACCAAGCTGGTCTGGCGGGGTGCCGGGCTGCCGACGCCGGAGTTCGCTCGGCTGCAGGCCGACAGCGACTGGGCGGCGATCATCCAGGAGCTCGGTGCGCCGTTGATGGTCAAGCCCAGCCGCGAGGGTTCCAGTATCGGCATGGCGAGAGTCTCGACCGCGGCTGAGTTGAAGCAGGCTTACCAGATCGCTGCCGAGTTCGACAGCCAAGTGATTGCCGAGCGTTGGATCAGCGGCGCCGAGTACACCATCGCCATTCTCGGCGAGCGAGCGCTGCCGGTCATTCGGCTGGAGACGCCGCACTCTTTCTACGACTACGAAGCCAAGTACCGCGCCACGACTACGCGCTACCACTGCCCCTGTGGTCTGCCACCGGACGCTGAGGCCGAGTTGCAGGCGCTGGCTTTGGAAGCGTTCCGGCTGGCCGGTGGCCATGGTTGGGGCCGGGTCGATCTGATGTGCGATAGCGACGGCCGGCCGTGGCTGCTGGAGGTAAATACCGTGCCGGGCATGACGGATCACTCGCTGGTGCCGATGGCGGCCCGCGCTGCTGGCCTGAGTTTCGAGGAGCTGGTCTGGCAAATTCTGCTCACCAGCGAGCGGATGGGATAAACCAGTGCTGATGTCCAGCGCCCAGGTCCAGCTCAATCAGCCGCCCAGGCGGCGGCTGGGTCCGCCCATTGCAGCGGGACTGGCTGTGCTGGTGCTGGTAGCGGGTGCGGCCGGCGGCTGGTTGTGGCTGTCTTCGGCTGAGCGCTTTCCGCTGAAAGCGGTGCGGTTGGACGGACGTTTGCTGAAGGTTGAGGAGGCGGAGCTGCAGCAGGCGATCCTGCCCTATCTGAACAAGGGCATGCTCGGCCTGGACATCGACCGTATCCGTTATGCGTTGGAGGCGCTGCCTTGGATCGCTGAAGTGACAGTGCGGCGGCAATGGCCCGACGCCCTGGTGATCGGCGTCGTCGAGCGGGTGGCAGTGGCGCGCTGGAACGACGGGCTGCTGAGCGACAGCGGTGTGCTGTTTGAGCCGCGGCAGGAGACCTTTCCGCCGGAGCTGCCGATGTTACAAGGTCCGGCCGACAGTGTGTCTAGTGTCTGGGCGCGGTTTCGCCGGCTGGAGACAATCTTCGCTCGGGCCGGACTTGAGATTGCAGCCTTGCGGCTGGATGAGCGCCGGGCTTGGACGGCTGAGCTGACCGACGGTGTCGTGGTCAAGTTGGGGGTGGATGAAACGGATACAGCCGCCGAGCGCTTTGTGCGGGCGCTGCCGCAGATTGGAGCGCCGGCAGAGTCCCGGCTCGCTCGCGTGGATCTGCGTTATCCGAATGGTTTTGCGCTCGCTTGGTCGAGCGTGGCGCCACAGAATCCAAGGAAGCAGTAGAAATGAGCAAGAAGTCTGAGCGAAACCTGCTGGTGGGGCTCGACATAGGAACCTCCAAGGTGGTCGCCATCGTCGGTGAGGTCACGCCACGCGGGGTCGTCGAGGTGGTCGGCATCGGCTCGCATCCGTCGCGCGGGATGAAAAAAGGCGTGGTGGTCAACATCGAATCGACCGTGCAGTCCATTCAGCGGGCAGTCGAGGAAGCCGAGCTGATGGCCGGCTGCCAGATCCATTCCGTGTTTACCGGCATCGCTGGCAGCCATATCCGCAGCCTGAACTCGCATGGCATCGTCGCTATCCGTGATCGGGAAGTGACGCCAGCCGACGTCGAGCGGGTCATCGACGCCGCTCGGGCGGTAGCCATCCCGGCCGACCAGAAGATCCTGCACATCCTGCCGCAGGAATTCATCATCGATACCCAGGAGGGGATTCGGGAGCCGGTCGGTATGTCCGGTGTCCGGCTGGAAGCCAAGGTGCACATGGTTACCGGCGCGGTCAGTGCCGCTCAGAACATCGTCAAATGCGTGCGCCGCTGCGGCTTGGAAGTGGATGACGTCATTCTCGAGCAGCTCGCGGCCGGCTATGCCGTGCTCACCGAGGACGAAAAAGAACTCGGCGTCTGTTTGATCGACGTCGGCGGCGGCACCAGCGACGTGGCGGTGTTCACCGATGGCGCCATCCGGCACACGGCGGTCATCCCGATCGCCGGCGACCAGGTGACCAACGATATTGCCGTGGCGCTACGTACGCCAACCCAGCATGCCGAAGAGATCAAGATCAAGTACGCCTGCGCGCTGTCGCAGCTTGCTTCGGCCGAGGAAACCATAGAGGTGCCCTCGGTCGGCGACCGGCCGCCGCGACGGCTATCGCGCCAGACCCTGGCGGAGGTGGTCGAGCCTCGCTACGAGGAGCTGTTCAGCTTGGTTCATGCGGAGCTGCGGCGCAGCGGCTTCGAGGACTTGATCGCTGCCGGCATCGTGCTGACCGGCGGGTCGTCCAGGATGGAAGGCGTGGCCGAGCTGGCTGAGGAGGTATTCCACATGCCGGTACGGTTGGGCATGCCGCAGAACGTCGCCGGGCTCGCCGATGTGGTTCGCAATCCGATCTACTCGACCGGCGTCGGCTTGCTGCAGTTCGGCTCGCACAATCGAAGACATCAGGTACAGGAATTTCGTGGTGAAGCGGGAATGTCCGGGCTGTGGTCCCGGATGAAGGGATGGTTCCAAGGAAATTTTTAACGAAACGGACTTTGAACGCGGACCGATCGAGACAATGGAGACACAAACATGTTCGAACTGATGGATTCCTATAGCCAGGATGCTGTCATCAAAGTCATCGGCGTCGGCGGTGGCGGCGGTAACGCCGTACAGCATATGGTGGCGGCAGAAGTGGAGGGCGTCGACTTCATCTGTGCCAACACCGACGCTCAGGCATTACGCAATATGGCAGCGCGGACCACGCTGCAGCTGGGTACGTCGATCACCAAGGGGTTGGGTGCCGGCGCCAATCCCAATGTCGGCCGCGAGTCGGCGATGGAGGATCGCGAGCGGATCGCCGAGGCGTTGCAGGGCGCCGATATGGTGTTCATCACCGCCGGCATGGGCGGTGGTACCGGCACCGGCGCGGCGCCGGTAGTGGCCGAGGTCGCCAAGGAAATGGGCATCCTGACGGTGGCTGTCGTTACCAAGCCGTTCCCGTTCGAAGGCACCCGTCGCATGAAAGTGGCGATGGAGGGCATCGAGCAGCTGTCCAGGCATGTCGACTCGCTGATCACCATTCCCAACGAAAGGCTGCTGTCGGTACTCGGCAAGAACATGACTCTGCTGGACGCCTTTAAGTCGGCCAACGACGTTCTGCTGAACGCGGTGCGGGGTATTGCTGACCTGATTACCCGACCCGGCCTGATCAACGTCGACTTTGCCGACGTCCGGACAGTAATGTCCGAGATGGGTATGGCTGTGATGGGTTCGGGTGCCGCTCGCGGCGAGGGCCGTGCCCGCGAGGCAGCGGAGCGGGCAATCGCTAGCCCGCTGCTCGAGGATGTGGATATCGCCGGTGCCAAAGGCATCCTGGTGAACGTCACTGCTGGGTTGAATATGTCCATCGGCGAGTTCGACGAAGTCGGTAACGCGATCCGGGAGTTCGCTTCCGAGGACGCCACTGTCGTGGTCGGCACGGTCATCGATCCGGAGCTTGACGATGAGCTGCGAGTCACCGTCGTCGCTACCGGTTTGGCTCAGCCCGGGCTGCAACAGCAGCAGCCGGCGCCACAGCTGCAGGCGGTGCCGGCGAAGAAGCCGAGCGGCGAAATCGACTACGGTAAGCTCGATCGGCCCACGGTCATTCGCAAGAAAGCAGCTAGCGAGCGCTACCCCGGCGCAGACGGTGACCTCGACTACCTGGATATTCCGGCATTTCTCCGCCGCCAGGCTGACTGATCCGCCTCCTCTCGATCAAATCGCGTTTGTTGCGGCAGGCAGACATGCCTGCCGTTTTTTTACAACGCGACGATACATTTTTACAACAGCGTGATTTTGATTTAAGATCCCTGCGCTGTGCGGTGCAAATGGCGCCAGGTTCGCTGAACGCCCTGATCACCAACAGCCTTTCTATAGCAGCGACACGGAATTCAAGATGCGGCAGCGCACTCTCAAAAACAGTATCCGAGCGACCGGCGTTGGCCTCCATACCGGAGAGAAGGTCTATTTGACCTTGAGTCCAGCGGCGCCGAACACGGGCATCGTATTCCGTCGAACTGATCTGCCGGGCAACCCCGAGATCAAGGCGCACCCGTTCAACGTCGGCGATACTCAACTATCGAGCTGCCTGATCCAGGACGGCATACGCGTCTCTACCGTTGAGCACCTGCTGTCGGCGATGGCCGGCCTCGGCATCGACAACGCCTACGTCGATGTGAGTGCGCCGGAAGTGCCGATTATGGACGGCAGCGCTGGTCCTTTTGTCTTTCTCCTGCGCTCCGCCGGAATCGACGAGCAGAGTGCGGCCAAGCGCTTTATTCGTATCAAGAAGCCTGTCCGGGTCGAGGATGGCGATAAGTGGTGTGCCTTCGAGCCGTACGATGGCTTCAAGGTGGCCTTTACCATCGATTTCGATCACCCGTTGTTCAAGTCGCTGGACCAGACGGCGGTGATCGATTTCTCGACCACGTCTTTCGTCAAGGAAGTCAGCCGGGCCCGTACCTTTGGCTTCATGCGCGACATCGAGTGGATGCAGAGCCGTCAGTTGGCTCTGGGTGGCAGCCTCGACAACGCCGTAGTCATCGACGACTACCGCGTGCTGAATGAGGACGGCCTTCGCTATCGTGACGAGTTCGTCAAGCACAAGATCCTCGATGCGATCGGCGACCTATACTTGCTCGGCCACAGCCTGATCGGCTCCTTCGTCGGCTACAAGTCCGGTCATGCGCTGAACAATCGCTTGCTGCGAG
>DASULL010000449.1:0-2568 GCA_036278215.1 Gammaproteobacteria bacterium
GACGAAGCGCTGGCGCAGGCCCGACAAGCCCTTGAGCTGGCCCAGCGTTCGATCGAGCAGGGTAAGCAGCAACAGACCGCGTGGCAGAACGCCGTCGTTCGTTAGCCGGAGCGGCGCCGGCAGTGCTTGCACTGCCGGCCAGCTGAAAATCAGAAATAGGTGGAGAAAGAGTTGTGTCGATGAACCGGCGGGAATTTATTCAGCTGATGCAGGTTGCGGCACTCGCCGGTCTTGCGCCCAAGCTTGCTCTGGCCCGTGGGGGGGAAGAGCTTTATGACCTGCCCCGTTTCGGCAATGCACGCCTGCTGCATGTGACCGATATCCATGCCCAGTTGCTGCCGGTCCACTTCCGCGAGCCGAGCGTGAACATCGGTATCGGCGGCACCCGCGGGCGGCCGCCGCATCTGGTGGGTAAGCATTTCCTCAAACACTTCGGTATTGCTGACGGCCGTAGCACGCACGCGCTGACTTATCTCGACTTCGTCGACGCAGCCAGGCAGTACGGCCGTACCGGCGGCTTTGCCTACTTGAAAACCCTGATCAATCAGCTGCGCGAGCAGGCGGGGCCGGGCAACTCCCTGCTGCTGGATGGCGGCGACCTGTGGCAGGGATCGGGGACTTCCTACTGGACCCACGGCGAAGACATGGTCGAGGCCAGCAACCTGCTGGGCGTCGACATCCTGACCGCCCATTGGGAATTCACCTACCCGGAGGAGCGCATCCGCCGCAACATCGAGTTGTTCAAGGGCGAGTTCCTGGCGCACAACGTGTTCCTCCACGCGGAAGCCGCTCTCATGGGGGCGGAGGCCTACGATGAGGCCAGCGGCCGGGTCTTCAAGCCTTACGTGGTCAAGGAGCTGGGCGGTCGCCGGATCGCTATCATCGGTCAGGCTTTCCCATACACGCCGATTGCCAACCCGGCCTATTTCATTCCGGACTGGGAGTTCGGCATCAAAGAAGCCGAGCTGCAGCAGCTGGTGGAGACGATTCGCGCCAACGAGAAGGTCGACGCGGTAGTGCTGTTGTCCCATAACGGCATGGATGTCGATCTCAAGCTGGCCAGCCGGGTCAGCGGCATCGACGCCATCCTCGGCGGCCACACCCACGATGCGATTCCGGCGCCGACCGTGGTGCAGAACCCCGGCGGCAAGACCTTGGTGAGCAACGCCGGCAGTAACGGCAAATACGTGGCGGTGCTGGATCTGGACATCGGCAAGGGTGGCGTGCGCGGCTTCAAGTACCGCTTGCTGCCGGTGTTCGCCGACTTGATCAAGCCGGACCCGGAGATGACCAAGTTCATCCAGCAGGTACGGGCACCGTATCAGGCGCAACTGAGCGAGAAGCTGGCCGTGGCGGACGAGCTGCTCTATCGGCGCGGCAACTTCAACGGCACCCTGGACCAGATGATCTGCGACGCGCAGCGGGCCGTGCTGGATGCGCAGATCGCGCTCTCGCCGGGCTTCCGCTGGGGCACCAGCGTGCTGCCGGGAGAGGCGATCACCATGGACGATGTGATGAACGCGACCGCCATCACTTACCCGGAGACCTATGTCCGGGAAATGACCGGCGCGGAGATCAAGCTGATCATGGAAGACGTCGCCGACAACCTGTTCAACCAGGATCCCTACTACCAGCAGGGCGGCGATATGGTTCGCGCCGGCGGACTCGACTATGTGCTCGATCCGGCCGCCAGCATGGGCTCGCGAATCAGCGAGATGCGGCTGGATAACGGCAAGCCGATCGAGGCCAACAAGACCTATAAGGTCGCCGGCTGGGCTACCGTCAATTCGCGGGCTCCGGGGCGGCCGATCTGGGAGGTCGTGGCCGACTATCTGCGGGATGTGAAGACGGTCAAGGTCGACAAGTTCAACGCGCCGCGGCTGAAAAATATCGATGGTAACCCCGGCATTGCGGAGTATCCGGTGTGACTGACCGTCACTGGCGTCATCCGCTCATTGACCGCCGCCTTAGTGGGCGGCGGTCAACAGGCGGCGTATCGGCCTGGCTGCTGGGCTGCGTCGGCCTGGTGCTGGCCGCGCTGCTGTCGACGGCAGCGCAGGCCAAGTCCCCCGCCAGCGAGAGCAAGCCGTTTGCCGAGCACTTTCTGTTGCTGCAATTGAGCGATGCCGACCCGGCCAAGCACGCGCTGGTGCTTAGCGTGGCCAACAACCTGCTGAAGCACTACGGGCCCGATCAGATCGATATCGAAGTGGTGACCTTCGGTCCAGGGGTGCGGTTGTTGTACGCCGATGCTCCCCAGGCGAAGGAGGTCAACAGCTTGGTTGCCCAGGGTGTGCGCTTCGTCGTCTGTATGAACACCATAGATACCATCGCCCGCGACAGCGGGAAGGCGCCGACGCTGAACGACAACGCCATACCGGTGCAGGCGGGCGTTTCCCAGATCCTGCAGCGGGTGGAAGAGGGATACACATTAGTTAGGCCGTGAGTACGCCGGCCATTGCTGAAACTACGGTGGTATCACAACGGAAGGCGAGCTATGAAAATCGACGTCATGATCGAGCGGCTGATTGTGGTTTTTGGTGCCTTTGCTCTGCTGATCGGTAGCAG
>DASULL010000450.1:0-2602 GCA_036278215.1 Gammaproteobacteria bacterium
GGGATGTTGCTGTTGCTGCTGGCGACTCGCCGTTACGACTTCATCTGGGAAACCACGCTGCTCGGTGGTGAGACGTTCGTCGCTCTGACTCGCAGCTTGGGAACGCTGCCGGCGCTGCTCGGCTTTCCGCTGCCCGCGGTCGACATTATTCGAGCCAGTGGTAATGCTGCCGTCGAGGCGGAGGCTGCCAGGCAGGCTTGGTCGGTTTGGCTGCTGGGTGTGCTGGTGATCTACGGTATTTTGCCCCGTTTCCTGCTGGCGGCGTTTTGTTGGTGGCAATGGCGTAAGAACAGCGCCCGGCTGGCGCTCGATCTTGCACTGCCCGGTTATGGTTCGTTGCGCGAGCGCCTGCAGCCAAGCAGCGAGCGGTTGGGTGTCGCCGATAAGGCCCCGGCGTCTTTGCCGATGCCGGAGGTTGGGGGCGCGGTGACAGCCGCCGGTGGAGCCGTCCTCGTCGCGATCGAACTCGACAGCGAATATCCTTGGCCACCGCCGCTGCCGGAGGCCGTGACTGACGCCGGCATCCTCGATAGCCGCGAGCAACGGCGGCAACTGCTTGATCAGCTTAGTCTGCACCCGCCGGCACGGTTGGTGATTGCCTGTGATCCGCGCCGTTCACCGGATAGGGGCACGATGGCTTTGATCGCCGAACTAGCGCGTACAGCAGCCGAGGCACAAGTTTCGCTCCTGCCGGCATTGCCCGGTGAGCGTCTGGACGCGGAGCGGCTGACAGCGTGGCGGAACGCTTTACAAGATCTTCGTCTGCCCTATGTTGAAACGGTACCGCTGGAGTGGCTGGCAACGGGCAGGGGCGGTAATGATGCAGCGAGGCAAGACGATGAGTAAGCCGCTCAAGCTCGCTGTAGTGGGCCATACCAATGTTGGCAAAACCTCCCTGCTGCGCACTTTGACCCGCGACGTCGGTTTCGGCGAGGTGTCGCCACAGCCTAGTACGACCCGCCATGTCGAAGGGGCGCGCTTGTCGGTCGACGGAGAGCCGCTGTTGGAGCTCTACGATACCCCGGGCCTGGAAGATGCGATCGCCCTGCTGGATTATTTGGAGCGACTGCAACAGCCCGGTGAGCGGCCGGATCCGCCGGCGCGGCTGGACCGGTTTCTCGCCAGCAGCGAGGCGCGCCAGCGGTTTGAGCAGGAGGCGAAGGTTCTGCGCCAGTTGCTGGCTTCTGATGCCGGCCTCTATGTGATCGATGTACGCGAGCCGGTGTTGGCGAAGTACCGGGACGAGCTGGCGGTGCTGGCGATGTGCGGCAGGCCGCTGCTGCCGGTGTTGAACTTTGTCGCCCATGAGCAGCATCGAGAGGCGGACTGGCGTGAGGCACTGGCGCGCCTTGGCCTGCACGCGCTGGTGCGGTTCGACAGCGTAACGCCACCGGTCGACGGTGAGCGTCGTCTTTACGAAAGCTTGAGCCTGCTGCTGGCACGGGGTGAGCCGCAGTTGCAGCGGCTGATTCTCGACCAGGAAAGCAAAGCGGCCGGACGGCGGCGCGAGGCCGCCCGGTTGATTGCCGGTCTGTTGCTGGATGTTGCTGCTTGCCGCCGCAGCGTGTCAGCCCAGCCCGAGCTGGAGCAGCGTGCCAAGCAGGAGCTGCGCGCCGAGGTGCGGCAGCGTGAGCAGCGTTGCGTGGATGCCCTGCTGCGTTTGTATGCTTTTCGGCCGGAGGATGCCGAGGCTGACGATCTGCCGCTGATCGATGGCCGCTGGGGCGCCGATCTGTTCAATCCGGAAACCCTGAAGCAGCTTGGCGTGAAGGTTGGCAGCGGCATGGCGGCCGGAGCCGCCGCTGGTGCCACCATCGATCTTCTGCTTGGCGGTGCCAGCCTGGGTGGTGCGGCACTGCTTGGTGCGCTGGCTGCTGGCGGCGCACAGACCGCCCGCAACTACGGGCAGCGTCTCGCCGACAGGTTCAGAGGACAGCGCGAGCTGACGGTTGATGACACCGTGCTGCGGCTGTTGGTCTTGCGACAGGTCCTGCTGGTAAAAGCTTTGGAGAGACGCGGCCATGCCGCTGTCGATGCGATTCGCCTGGATGCGCCGCTAGATCAGGAATGGCGTGAGGGGAAGCTGCCCGAAGTGTTGTTGCGGGCGCGCGCTCGTCCGGAATGGTCGTCTATGAATCTGAAAGCCCGTCTAGAGGAGGCAGAGCGGCAGGAGCAGGTCGAAACTTTGGCCCAACAACTCGTTTTGCCGAGTCTTTCTGATTAGCGAGGTTCGATCTTAACTACTGCTGTGGCGGTATCTGTAGGAGCGGTCCCGGGCAACCGCGCAGGAAAAACCTGGCGGCGATGGGATCGCTCCTACAGATCGAGGCCTGATCGATTTAGGCCTCCTGCAGATGCGGCTCAGCGGACTCTTCGTCGAGGTGTTCACCCTCGATTTGATGTCGCAGCGCAGCGATAGGCGCATCCCGCTCGCGGATGCGGCTCTCGCCGATGAATTGGCCGCCGGACTCGATTACGAACTCCTTGCTGTGTACCTCGCCGAAGACCTTGCCGGTCGCGACGATTTCCAGCCGCTCGCACTCGATTTTGCCGTGCAGGTAGCCGCTGACGACGATGTGCTTCGCGTGGATAGTGCCCTCGA
>DASULL010000451.1:0-5999 GCA_036278215.1 Gammaproteobacteria bacterium
CTCGATCACCGCCTGCATGGCTTCGCCGTCGATGCCGTTGGGCTTGGCGACCTCATCCACCCACAGCTGCACCTGCTTGGGCTGAACGATCTCGCGGGCACGCTGCTTATCGGCGTCGGACCAGGTGGAGAACTTGGCGCCCTCCTTCATGGCGATCTGGACGTTCTTGCGCGCCGCGTCCTCGAAGATCTCGGCGTAGCGGCCGGCGTAGATCTCGTCGACCACCTCGTTGACCACCGCCTTGAGATCGTCCGGCAGCGAGTTCCAGACGCGCATGTTCATGATGGTCGCCGACGGGCCGTGCGGGCCGTCGCCGATATCGGTGATGTACGGCGCGATCTCATGCAGCTTGTAGCCGATGGCGGTGACGAAGTCGAAGCCGTAGACGCCGTCGAGCACGCCGCGCTCGAGCGCGGTGTACACCTCGGGCGCCGCCATCGGCACGGCGGTGCCGCCCAGGCGCTGGATGACGTCGGTGGCGACGCCGTAACCGCGGATGCGCTTGCCCTTGAGGTCCTCGATCGACTTGATCGGCTCGCGCGTCACCAGCGGCGCGTAGTACCAGTTGGTCCAGTACAGCACCTTGGAGTTGTAGCGCTTCTCCCACTCATCGCGCAGCGGCTGGTAGTTGTCGTAGACGTCGCGGCAGACCTTCTGCAGCGCATCCGCCCGCTCCATCCGGTAGTACCACTCCAGCCCGCGGGTGACCGGCAGGTTGGCCTGGTAGTAGCCGGGGGAGATCAGCGAGATCTCGGAGCGGCCGTCGCGCACGGCGGTGAGGTGCTCGCCCACCTTGTTGAGCGACTGCGCCCAGTACTTGCGGATGCCGATACGGTCGCCGGAGCGCTTGGCGACCTCGTCGAGGAACCAGTTGTCCAGCTGCGACGGCGCGGCCGACAGGGCGATGTAGGTGTCGAACTTCATCCGAAACTTGGACTGCGACGCCATCGCCGGCAGGTTCCCCAGCATCATCGCGCCGCCGGTGGCATAGGCGGACAGCTTCAGGAAATCTCTTCTGTTCATGGTTTATCCTCCTCCGTTTTCGTTATTTCAGTCGGTCACGTGGACCGGCTTCTTCGACTCTTTTTATCCGCGAGCGCCCTAACGGCAGCGCTCAAGAATGCTGGTGTAGTTGGCCACGGCAATGCCGCCCATGTTGAATACCGCAGCCAGCTTCGGATCCGGCAGCTGCAACGCGCCGGCTTCGCCGACCAGCTGCTTGGCGGCCATCACGTGCATGGACACGCCAGTGGCGCCAACCGGATGGCCCTTGGCCTTGAGGCCGCCGGAGGGGTTGATCGGCAGGCGGCCGTCGGTTTCGGTCCAGCCCTCGTCGATAGCGACATGGCCCTCGCCGAGCGCAGTCAGCCCCATCGCCTCGTAGATCATCAGCTCGGCGATGGTGAAGCAGTCGTGTACCTCGGCGAACGATAGATCGCTCAGGCTGATGCCGGCCTGCTCGAAAGCCTGCGCCCAGGAGCGCTCGGCAGCCTCGAAGCGGACCGGATCGCGGCGCGACATCGGCATGAAGTCGGTGGTGTGGGCGCGGGCGCGGAAGCGCACGGCGCGGCGCGCCTGCCCGGCCACCGACTCGTCGGCGATGACGATGGCGGCAGCGCCGTCCGACACCGGCGAGCAGTCGCTGCGCTTGAGGCGGCCGTCCACCAGCGGATTCCTGTCGGAGACGGTATTGCAGAACTCGAAGCCCAGGTCCTTCTGTAGGTGCGCCAGTTCGTTGTGGGCACCGTTGCGGTGGTTCTTGGCGGCGATGCGCGCCAGCGCGGCTTCGCGGTTGCCGAAGCGCTCGAAGTAGGCGTCGGCGATGTTAGCGAACGCGCTGGCGAAGCCGGCCTTGAGCTCGGTCGTTTCCGGGCGGTAGCTGGCACCCAGCAGGCCGTGGGCGACCTGTCCGGCGCTGGCGTCGGTCATCTTCTCGACGCCCACCACCAGCACCCGCTTGCCAAGCCCGGCCTGCAGGAAATTGAGCCCCTGATGAATGGCGGCCGAGCCGCTGGCGCAGGCGTTCTCCAGCCGCGTGGCCGGCTTGAAGCGCAGCGCTTCGTCGGCCTGCAGCACCAGCGAGGCAATGAACTCCTGGGGATTCATGCCGCTGTTGAAGTTGCCGACGAAGACGGCGTCGATGTCCTCGCCGGTGACGCCGGCATCGGCCATCGCCTCGTTGGCGGCCTTGACGATCAGCGACTCGACGGTCTCGTCGGTCAGGCGGCCGAAGCGGGTGTGGCCCCAACCGATGATGCACTGGTTCATAAGGCTCTCCTTGGATTAACCGGATGCAGGCAATCAGGCCGAATCGGTACCGGCCTGCTCGCGCAGCTCTTTCTTGAGAATCTTGCCGTAGGCGTTCTTCGGCAGATCGGGCAGGAAGCGATAGCGCTTGGGCCGCTTGAAGCGGGCGATGCGCTCGACGCAGAAGGCATCCAGCTCCTCGGCGATGACGCTGCAGCCTTCCTCGCACTTGACGAAGGCCACTACCACCTCGCCCCAGTCGGCGTCCTTCTCGCCGATGACGGCCACCTCGGCCACCGCCGGGTGCTCCAGCAGCACCTCTTCCACTTCGCGCGGGTAGATGTTGGTGCCGCCGCTGATGATGACGTCCTTGGAGCGGTCCTTCAGGTAGAGGAAGCCGGCTTCATCGAAGCAGCCGACGTCGCCGGTGTGCAGCCAGCCGTCGACTATCGTTTCTGCGGTGGCCTGCGGGTTGTTCCAGTAGCCGCTCATGACGGTGTCGCCGCGCACGCAGATCTCGCCCAGCTCGCCGGGCGGCAACGGCTCGCCGTCGGGGCCGGCGACGCGCACCTCCACCAGCGGCTGCGGCAGCCCAACCGAGGTCAGCCGATGCTCGTTGGCCGGAGCGTCGAAGGCCGCATGCAGTGCCTTGCTCTTGGCAGTAATGGTCATCGGGCTCTCGCCCTGGCCGTAGATCTCCACCAGGCAGTTGCCGAAGGTGGCCATGGCGCGGCGCAAATCGTCGAGGTACATCGGTCCGCCGCCATAGACGATGGTCTTGAGATTGCGGGTGTCGGGCCGGGTGCGGACGGCCGCCTCGGTCATCCGCCGCACCATCGTCGGCGCGGCGAACAGCGTCATCCGCTCGTGGCAGCCGAGCAGCTCGAACACCTCGTCGGCATCGAAGCCGCCGCTGTCGGGGACTACGTGCACCCCACCGGCCGCCACGAACGGCAGCGTGTACAGGCCGGACCCGTGCGACATGGGCGCCGCATGCAGGATGCTCTCGCCGGGACCGATGGCGTCGACGCTGATGAAGTAACCAGCGACCATGCCGGCGAGGTTGCGGTGGGTCAGCACCGCACCCTTGGGGCGGCCGGTGGTGCCACTCGTGTAGAACAGCCAAGCCGGATCGGACGGCTCACGGTCAATCATGTGGATCGGCGCGGCGGCGAGCAGGCGCTGATAGTCGGCGCTGTCGACGTCGATTACCCCTTGCAGGGCCGGCAGCGAATCGCGCAGCGGCCGCACCAACTCGCCCAGGGCAGCGCCGGTAAAGCACAGGCGGGCCCCGCTGTTGGCGAGGATGTACTCGATCTCGCGGGGCGAGAGCTTAGCGTTGACCGGAACCACCACCAGCCCGGCGTGCCAGGCGGCGAACATCACCTCCAGATAGGACGGCGCGTTCTTCATGACGATGGCGACCCGATCCCCGCTCTCCAGGCCGAGCTGGCGCAGCGCGCCAGCCAAGGACGCCACCCGTGCCGCCAGGTGTTGGTAGTCGGCCAGGACCCGGCAGCCCTGGGCCACGGCGGGCCGCTTGGCAAAACAACGGCCGGCCCGAACCATCAGGTTCGCGACGTTCACGGCTTCTCCTCCTCGTGCCCGGCCCCCTAGAACCACGCGTTCTCGGGCCATGGCTTGTACTTCTTGTACCCGAGCCTAGGGAGGAAGGAGGGGAGGATCACCACCCGTTAGGGGGGAAACACGAGCACTTCATCACGGAATGAATAGCTAGCCCTGGATTGCTGCGACGCAGCAATAGCAAGGGCTCCAGGCGATACGGCCTGCAAGGTCGGCTACTTCACCGCACCGTTGGCGATCAACCCCAGCTCGCGGGCCTTGGCGACGGCGGCGGTACGGCTGTGCACATCGAGGGTGCGGTACAGCCGCTTGAGATACCACTTCACGGTCTCCTCGGACAGGAACAGCCGGGCACCGATCTCGCGGTTTCGCAGCCCGCCGGCCATCAACTCGAGGATCTGCTGCTCGCGGAGATGCAAGGGCTCGTCCAGCGCCGGCGAGTCCGCCGCCTGTCCCATGGCCGCGAGCAGATCCCGCGCCAGCTGGTCGCCGCCGCCGGCCAGCCGCGCCAGCAGCTGCGGCAGCCGCGGGCCGATGTGGTAGAACGGCCGCCACAACTGCTCGGGAACGGCAATCGCCAAGGCCTCGCGCAAGGCGGCTTCGGCCGCCGGCTCGGCGCCCAGTGCCAGCTGTGTCTCGGCCGCCAGCGCCAGCACCTCGATGCGGTTGTAGTGGCGGCCGGCCGCCTCGGCGCTGGCGAGCACCGCCTGCGCCCGGACCAATGCACCGTCCCAATCCTGCTCGGCCAACTGCAACCGGACGTCGATCACCCCGAACTGCTCGTAGCGCTCCGGCCAGGGCAGTCGAGTCTCATCGACCTCGCCCACCAGCGCCAACCCCTGCTCCAGATAGCGGCGGGCATAGCCGGGGCGCGTGGCCGCCAGCGCCATGCGCGACTGCAGCTGCAACTTGCGGATGCGCACCCGCGCCACCTGGTAGTTGCCGGCAATGCGCTCGGCCCACTCCAGGTCCAGTTGCACGCGGTCCTGCTGACCCAGGGCCCAGTACACGCCCGCGCGGATCACTACCGCTACCCCGAGAAAACCAAACGCCTGCGTGGAGCGCAGTACTTCGATGGCGGTGTCCAACTCGGCCAGCGATTCTTCCAGCCGATTGGCCTCGTACAGTGCCACGCCCAGCTGCACCCGCACAAAAGCCGCGCCCATGGTGCCCAGCCAATGGCGCCGCTCGGCAAAGTCGAGCGAGCCTCGCCCCATGCTTTCGGCATAGCGCCGCTCCCCGCGCAGCAAGGCCAGCGCCGAAAGGTTATAGCGCGCCAGCATATTGACCAGCGAGCTCCCGCCCAGCTCCGCCAGCCGCACGCCTTTGTCGAGATGCGTCGCCGCCTCCGGCAAGCGGCCCAGGGCGCGGTTGGCGTAACCCAGCGCGACCTCGGCGAAGGCGCGCACCGAGCTGTCGGCCTCCTTGAGCAGAGTGTCGACCCCTTTTTGCAGCACCTCCAGCATCGGCTCGTCGGTGCGGATCACCCCGAGCGTGCACAGCAGCACCTGGGTCTCCGCCCGCACCACGGCGGGCGAGGCGGCACGGTCGGCCGCCGCCTCGGCGTCGGCGGCGCGCTGCCGCGCCAACTCGAACTCGCCGGCGTAGGCGCTGGCCCAACCATGCAGCACGCACAGTTCGGCATGCTCGCGCAGCACTGCCTCCGGCAACTGCTCTAGGCTGTGTTTGAGCTCCTTGAAGCTGCCGGCACGGAACAGATCGCGGCCGTACGGCTCGAGCAGCCCGGCAGCCTGCTCCATCGCGCCGGCCCGCAGCGCGTACTCGAGCGCCTCTGCATACGCGCCCTGCGCCTCGTACCAGCGGCTGGCCCGCAGGCACAGCGCCTCGGCACGGCCGGGCTCAAGCTGGCGCAGACGCGACTGCAGAAACTCGGCAAACAGGTGGTGATAGCGATACCAGATGCGCTGCTCGTCGAGGCGGAAGGTGAACAGGTTTTGGCGATCGAGCTCGTCCAGCATGGCGGCGCTGTCGTCACGCTCGGCGACGGCATTGCACAGCGGCGCGCTCAGACGCTCGAGCACGCTAGTGCGCAACAGAAACTCCCGAACCGGCGCCGGCTGCCGGTCCAGCACCACGTCAAGCAGATAATCAGCCACGCCCGCCTGATCGCCCGACAGCGCCGGCGCCGCCAGCGGCCGGCCGCTCTG
>DASULL010000452.1:0-3506 GCA_036278215.1 Gammaproteobacteria bacterium
CATCCGTTCGCAGACCGGCATCCATGCGGAAGGAGCGATGGCTTAGACAGCACTGCCTGCTTAAATTAATCGTCCGTGAGTAGCGGCTCACGCTGGGACGCCCTCCTCTCATGCGGGGCGTCCTCTTTTAAAAATGTTCGACCGGTCCCAACCACAGCAAGCAGCCGCAGAAAAACTCTGCCGACTGATTGCAATGCCTTAGAGAGGATAGGCACCGCTAGGGAACAAGAACAACTTAGAGCTCCAGGAGGAGATTTATCATGTCCGAGAAGATCTACCCCGTAACGCCCGAGTTCGCCCGCAAAGCCTGGCTGAACGAGGCGCAGTACCAGACCATGTATCGGCGTTCCATCGACGATCCGGAAGGTTTCTGGGCGGAGCAGGCCGAGCAGTTCGTCACCTGGTTCAAGCCGTGGAATCGGGTGCGTAACTCCGACCTCAGCAAAGGCCAAGTCCGTTGGTTCGAAGGTGGCCAGCTCAACGTCAGCTACAACTGCCTGGATCGGCACCTGGAAAAGCGCGGCGATCAGGTCGCCATTATCTGGGAAGGCGACGACCCCAGTCAGGACAAGAAGATCACCTACCGCGAGCTGCACGCCGAGGTCTGCCGCTTTGCCAACGCCCTCAAGGCGCGCGGCGTCAAGAAAGGCGACCGGGTCTGCATCTACATGCCGATGATTCCGGAAGTGGCGGTGGCGATGCTGGCCTGCACCCGCATCGGCGCAATCCACTCGGTAGTGTTCGGCGGTTTCTCGCCGGATTCGCTGAAAGACCGCATCCTCAACGCCGACTGTCAGGTGCTGATCACCGCCGATGAGAGCATGCGCGGCGGTAAGAGCGTGCCGCTCAAGGCCAACGCCGACCGTGCGCTGGAGCACTGCCCGGACGTCCACACGGTGTTCGTTGCCCGCCGCACCGGCGGCAAGATCAATTGGGTCGAAGGCCGCGACGTCTGGTACCACGAAGCCACGGCGGCGGCCCCGGCCGATTGCCCAGCCGAGCCGATGGACGCCGAGGACCCGCTGTTCATCCTCTACACCTCCGGCTCCACCGGTAAACCCAAGGGCGTGCTGCACACCACCGGCGGCTACCTGGTGAGCGTGGCGCTGACCCACAAGTACGTGTTCGACTACCACGACGGCGACATCTATTGGTGCACCGCCGACGTCGGCTGGGTCACCGGCCACAGTTACATTCTCTACGGCCCGCTGGCCAACGGCGCCACCACTCTGATGTTTGAAGGCATTCCCAGCTATCCGGATGCCTCGCGCTTCTGGCAGGTGGTCGACAAGCATCAGGTCAACATCTTCTACACCGCCCCGACCGCCATCCGGGCGCTGATGGGCGCCGGCGACGAGTTCGTCAAGAAAGCCTCGCGCTCCAGCCTGCAGCTGCTCGGCTCGGTTGGCGAGCCGATCAACCCCGAGGCCTGGGAGTGGTACCACCGGGTGGTGGGCGACGGCCGCTGCCCGATCGTCGACACTTGGTGGCAGACCGAGAACGGCTCCATCCTTATCGCCCCCCTCCCCGGCGCCACCCCGCTCAAGCCCGGCTCGGCCACCCGGCCGATGTTTGGCGTCATCCCGGCACTGTACGACAACGACGGCAAGCTGGTGGAGGGCGAAGGCAGCGGCAATCTGGTGATCACCCAGGATTGGCCCAGCATGTTCCGCGGCGTCTACGGCAACCCCGAGCGGTATCTGCAGGAGTATCTCTCCAACCCGCGCGGCCAGTACTTCACCGGTGACGGTGCCCGTCGCGATGCCGATGGCTACTACTGGATCACCGGCCGGGTCGACGACGTGCTCAACATCTCCGGCCACCGCATGGGCACCGCCGAGATCGAGAGCGCGCTGGTGCTGCACCCGCAGGTGGCGGAGGCGGCGGTGGTCGGCTACCCGCACGACATCAAGGGTCAGGGCATCTACTGCTACGTCACCCTGATGGATGGCATCGCACCATCGGATGAGCTGAAGAAGGAACTCGTGGCGCTGGTGCGCAAAGAGATCGGCCCGATCGCCACGCCCGACATCATCCAGTGGGCGGCCGGCCTGCCCAAGACCCGTTCCGGCAAGATCATGCGCCGCATCCTGCGCAAGGTGGCCGCCAACGAGATCGATACCCTGGGCGATACCTCCACCCTCGCCGATCCGAGCGTGGTCGATGACCTGATCGAGAATCGGGTCACCCCGGCAACGGCGTAAGACGCCAGCTTCACGTCCGGCCCGTCGCTGACGGCCGGACGTTTCCTCCAGCCACTCCTGCTTTCTTGACAGCTTCGCTTCAGCTCGAAGCAGCCGCCACACGACCGTAACCCGACCGTCATATTGCCTCCTTAACATGCGCCTTCGGCACCAGCCAGGATCCGCATGCGGCCATGGGGGACATGATGGAAAGCGCGGCTACCGGAATCGAAAAAAACAGGCCATCCGGTGTCAAGGACGTAGAGCTCGTCAACCAGCTCTGGCAGCTGAAGCAGTGCTACCAACAGCATGTCGGCAGCTACATCCCGCTGAACCTGCTGATCAACGATCTCGACTATCGGGCGAGCGTCCTCGCCGGAGCCACCCAGTCGCAGGTGCCGGAACTCGTGGCCCTGGCCGGCGAAATCGAGGCGCTCGGGCGGGCACGAGCACAGCTAGCCGCCGCCGACAGCCCAGCAACCGAAGCGCCGGCAACGGCACGGCCGCGGTGGCTGTACTGGGCAGCTTTCGGCGCGCTGGCGGTACTGGCCACGCTCATTACCAGACTGCTTGCCCCATCGTTCAGCCTCTCGCCCGCGCCGCTGGCTGTCGGCCCAGCGTCGGCCGCCGAGCTGGGCACAGCAAGATCAACACCATCGCTGCCTGCCCAACTACCTCCGCCCGCACTTCGTCTGCACGGCTCCAATACGCTGGGTGAGAAGCTCGCTCCCGCCCTGGTAGAGGGCTTGCTGCGCAAGCGCGGCTACAGCGATGTCCGTCTGGTGCCGGGCGCAACCACGACGGAAAAAACCGTCTACGCCTTTCCGCAAGACGATTTGCCGGAACTCGCCGTGCAGATTCTCGCTCACGGCTCCAGCACGGCCTTCAGGGACCTGCAGAGCGGCAGCGCCGATATGGGCATGTCGAGCCGGCCGATCCGCACCAGTGAAGCCGCCGCCCTGCTGCCCGAGCTGGGTGAGCTGCACGGCCCGGCCGGCGAGCATGTCATTGCCCTTGACGGCCTCGCGGTCATCGTCCATCCGGCCAACCCTCTGAACAGCCTGACCACGCAGCAAGTGGCCGGCTTGTTCGCCGGCGACATCAAGAACTGGAGCAGCCTTGGCGGCCATTACGGGCCGGTGGCTATCTACGCCCGCGACGACCAGTCCGGCACCTTCGATACTTTCAACAGCCTGGTGCTGCAGCGTCACGGCCTGAAGCTCGCACCGGCCGCCCAGCGCCTGGAATCCAGCACCGAGCTGTCCGATCTGGTAGCCAAGGATGTCGGCGCCATAGGCTTTATCGGCCTGCCTTACGTGCGCC
>DASULL010000453.1:0-8057 GCA_036278215.1 Gammaproteobacteria bacterium
CGCGAGGTCTCGCGACCGAAGTACTGGTCGATCGGCTTGCCGTTGATCGTGATCACACCGCTGCCCGCCTTCAGAAACACCCGCGCTGCGGAGGTCTTGCGGCGGCCGGTGCCGTAGTTCTGTTCTACTGCCATGGATTTAATCCGTTACTCGCTTGTCTGGGGCGCCTAATTTCAGATATCCAGCGGCTTCGGCTGCTGAGCCGAGTGCTGATGCTCTGCGCCGGCATAAACCTTGAGCTTTTTGAACATGGCGCGGCCCAGGGGATTCTTGGGCAGCATGCCCTTCACCGCGAACTCGATGGTCCGCTCCGGAGCCTTTTTGATCAGCTTCTCGAACGTGATGCTCTTCAGCCCACCGATGTAGCCGGTGTGGTGATAGTAGACCTTATCGGTCTGCTTGCGGCCGGTCACGCTCACCTTTTCGGCGTTGACGACGACGATGTAATCGCCGGTGTCGACGTGCGGAGTGTATTCCGGCTTGTGCTTGCCGCGCAGGCGGGAAGCGATTTCGCTGGCCAGGCGGCCCAGGGTCTTGCCCGTAGCATCCACCACGTACCAATCGCGCTTGATATCAGCCTGCTTTGCACTAAACGTCTTCATTACACCAAAACTCCGAAGCTGCCGCTCCTGTCGAAGGCCGGCAATCATACAAAATGGCCGGGGTCTATTCAAGCGACCGCGCTATAAAAAAGCGCGGCTGGTACGCCGCGCTAAAAACACCAGAGGAGGATGGAGAAGTCGCTCAAGCAAAGCAAGGGGTCTGCTCGCGACAAAATCAAGTCTTTCATGCTGCACTGCAGCAGTCAAGAGTCCATCAAGCCAGCTTCACCTATTAATATCAGCGACTTGCACCCAGGACGCCGCGGAACAAGCTCCGCCCATCCCAGACTGTCAAAAAGCAATCCGACAGACGCTCTCGCTTGCACCGCTGGCAACCACCGCCGACAATTGCTCGTCATGACTGTCCGCTCTTTTGAGCGGCGCCCTCGGCAGCCGTTTTTTGCCCAACCCAGATGACCGACCAGCTACGCATCCCTAAGCTTGCTGCAGCCAGGCAACGCAGCTGTCGCCCGCCGCGCTGTAGCTGCCGCCGGAGGACTGCGCGCAGGTGGTCCGGCGCCGGTCGCCGTGTATTCGGTTGGACTGCTGGTCCAGCCAGCTTCAAACCAAGTTCCATCATGCGCCACGGGAGAAGACATCTTGACCGTACACCGTAACTACTCGCCGCTGGATCACTTCCTCATCCAGGCCGACCTTGGCCTGCGTACCCTGCTGGGCAACCCGATCCCGACCGACCGGCCCGACCCGGCGCTGACTGTGCCGGAAGCCGACCTGACTGAGGCCGAGCGGCGGGAAGCGGCGCGCCTGATGCGCATCAACCACACTGGCGAAGTCTGCGCCCAGGCGCTGTACCAGGGGCAGGCGCTGACTGCTCGCAGCGACGAGGTGAAACGCCTGATGCAGGAATCGGCCGCCGAAGAAAACGACCATCTGCTGTGGTGCGAACGACGCCTTGAAGAACTGGATAGCCGCACCAGTTACCTGAATCCCTTTTTCTACATCGGCTCGCTAACTCTGGGAGCGGTAGCCGGATTGGCCGGCGACAAGTGGAGCCTGGGCTTCCTGGCGGAAACCGAACGGCAAGTGGAGGCGCACCTCGACGGGCACCTGACTCGCCTGCCTGAGACAGACGATAAGAGCCGAGCGGTGGTGGAGCAAATGAAGGAGGACGAGCGCAAGCACGCGACAACGGCGACCAACGCCGGTGGCGCCGAGCTGCCTCTGCCGGTCCGGCAACTCATGCGGCTGGCTTCGAAGGTAATGACCAAGACGACTTACTGGGTCTAAGCCTTGCTCGCCGTCAGGCGCGCTCTACTGGCTGCCCTGAGACAGCAAGCCCGGCGAGTGCCGGGCTTGTGTTGGTGTCGTTTTACAGGCTGATGCCGACGTCCTTGCCGGGTTCGAGATTGCGTCCGTAGAAGATCTCGGACATCTCTCGCCGCAGCTGCCGGCGGATCATGGCCTTCTCTTCTTCCGGCAACAGGTCGGTGGACTCCTCGCCAAACACGTAGTTGTCGAGGTTCAACTCCTTCAGCAGCATCTTCGTATGGAAGATGTGCTCCTGGTACACGTTCACGTCGATCATGTGGTACCGCCGCTTCGTGTCCTCGGACATGAAGTTCTGGATCGAGTTGATCTCGTGATCGATGAAGTGCTTCTGCCCGGCGATATCGCGCGTGAAGCCCCGCACCCGATAGTCGATGGTGACGATGTCCGAGTCGAAGGAGTGAATCAGAAAATTCAGTGCCTTCAGCGGCGAAATCACCCCGCAGGTGGACACGTCGATATCGGCCCGGAAGGTCGACACGCCCTGGTCCGGATGGCTTTCCGGATAGGTATGGACCGTGATATGGCTTTTATCGAGATGTGCCAGCACCGTATCCGGCAGCGGCCCGGGAGCCGGCCGCGCACCAACATGCTCCTTCTCCACCAGCTCCTGCTCCGCCACCAAAATGGTGACGCTGGCACCCTGCGGTTCATAGTCCTGCCGGGCGATGTTGAGAATGTTGGCACCGATGATGTCGGATACCTGGGTCAGAATTTGAGTCAGACGCTCGGCGTTGTACACCTCGTCAATGTACTCAATATAAGCCTGCCGCTGCTCTGCCGTCTTGGCATAGCAGATGTCATAGATGTTGAAACTCAAAGATTTGGTCAGGTTATTGAACCCGTGGAGCTTAAGTTTCTCGGAGACCAAATCTGACCCTCCAGCAGAGAGTGCACCACCCAGTACGGGACGCCCCTGGCCCGAAGACGCGGCTCCGGCACCAAGGCGCGCAATTATGCACATATTCGACTCTGATACTAGAGCGTGTTCGGCACTTTTTCCGGTCTGCGTGCGGTTCTCCCCAATAGGACAAGACCCATGTCACAGGCCCTTGCCTAGCCATGCGCTCAGGGCGCAGAACAGGCTCTAGCGGTCGGCACTATCTGGGGGCGGTACAAGCTCGAAATCATGACTGATTTCCGCCGTCTTACCGAGCATGATGGAAGCCGAGCAGTACTTTTCCGCAGATAGCGAGATCGCCCGCGCCACAACCTGCTCGCTCAGGCCATCGCCGGCAACCTTGTAGTGCAGATGGATCTTGGTAAACACTTGCGGCGGAGTGGCGGCACGTTCCGCCTCGATCTCCACTTCGCAGTGGATCACGTCGTGGCGACCGCGCTGCAGGATATGCACGACGTCAAAGGCGGTACAGCCGCCCAAGCCGAGCAGCAGCATCTCCATCGGCCGTGGCCCCCGGTTCAGGCCACCGGCATCGGGCGGCCCATCGAGCACCACGGTGTGGCCGCTGCCGGAACGCGCCTCGAAGCTCGCCTGCCCGGTCCATTTGACTGTTGCTTTCATGGGATCTGCGTCGCTCCGGATTGCCGAGAAAGCGGGAGGCCGTCCAGGCTTGGCAACTTTCCAGGCGGCCCAATGTCTTAAGTGTGGCGGAGTATAACGACTCCGAACCGTCCTCTTCAAAACGTGACGCGTGCACGCTCGACTACTCTGGTACGCTTGTACTACGCATAATGTTAGGACTGACGGACTCGGCTGGCCCCGCCAAAGGAAGGAGAATGCTACAACCACTGCAAAAGCCAACTGGCAATATTTCCATCGACAACCTGCTGCAGCACTGCCATCGACGTCGATATCCACCCAAGACGGGCATCATCTACGCCGGCGATAAATCGGACGCCCTCTATTACATCATCGAGGGCTCGGTCTCCGTACTGATGGAAGACGAGAACGGTCACGAGATCGTCCTTGCCTACCTCAATGCAGGTGCCTTCTTCGGCGAGATGGGTCTGTTCGGCCAGGAAAGCGAGCGTAGTGCCTGGATTCGTACCCGCACGCACTGTGAGCTTGCGGAAATCAGCTATACCCGTTTTCGCCAGATTGCCAAGACCGATCCGGATATCCTGTTTCCGGTAGTCGGTCAGATGGCCGATCGGCTGCGCCGCACTAGCCGCAAGGTTGGCGACCTCGCCTTCCTCGACGTCACCGGCCGCATCGCCGGCACGCTGCTGGAGCTGTGCAAGGAGCCGGACGCGATGACCCACCCCGATGGCATGCAGATCCGCATTACTCGGCAGGAGCTTGGCCGCATTGTCGGCTGTTCGCGGGAAATGGTGGGCCGGGTCCTGAAGGATCTGGAAGAGAAGGGGCTGATCTCGGTGTCCGGCAAGACCATCGTCGTGTTCAACACGCGCTGAGAAGCGATCAGCCCGGCTCTTCCTGCCTAACGCCCCTTATTACCCTGGGAAAAACAGCTCGCGCAGCTTGGCGCCCGGATCCGGCGAGCGCATCATGCTCTCGCCGACCAGGAAAGCATGCACGCCATTGGCGCGCATCAGCTCCACTTCCTCGCTGATATGGATGCCGCTCTCGGTTACCAGCAGGCTGTCGGCTGGCACCCGCTCCTTGAGCCGCAGCGTGGTGCGGATATCGGTATGGAAGGTGTGCAGGTCGCGGTTGTTGATGCCGAGCAGCTGCGGCTGCAGCGCCAGCGCCCGCTCCAGCTCCTCGTCAGTATGGACCTCGACCAGCACGTCCATGCCTAGTTCGTGGGCCAGCTCATGCAGCTCCAGCAGCAGGGGATCGCCCAGCGCAGCGACGATCAGCAGTACGCAGTCGGCGCCAAGCACCCGCGCTTCGTACAGCTGATACGGGTCGATCACGAAGTCCTTGCGCAGCACCGGCAACTCGCAGGCGGCGCGGGCCTGCTGCAAGTGCAGCTCATGCCCCTGGAAGAAATCATGATCGGTCAAAACCGACAGACAGCTGGCGCCACCCGCGGCATAGCTGCGCGCCAGCGCGGCCGGGTCGAAGTCTTCGCGGATGATGCCTTTGCTCGGCGAGGCGCGTTTGATTTCAGCGATCACGCCGGGCCGGCCTTCGCTGATGTGTCGACGCAGCTGAGCAACGAAGCCGCGCGGCGCCGGGGCATGCTCCAGCTGGGCGCGCAATGCCGCCAGGCTGACGATCTGGCTGCGCTCGGCAACCTCGACTGCTTTACGGTTCAGGATCGTCTTCAGGACATCCGATTTCTGCTGTTCCATCATGCTGCATCCATGTTTTGAGTGAACGCCACGAACTGGTCGAGCTTCTGCGCTGCCGCGCCCGATTCCAGCATCTGACGGGCCCGCGCCAAGCCTGCTGCCAGCGTATCAGTAAGGCCGGCGGCGTAAATCGCGGCACCGGCGTTCAAGGTAATGAGATCCGCGGCCGGTCCACGCTGGCCGGCGAAGGCCTGCCGAATCAAGACCAGGCTCTCGGCGGCATCGGCCGCATGGACCGTTTCCAGCGGCGCGCGCTCGATACCGAATTGCTCGGGGCTAATCGAGTACTCTCGCACCTCTCCGTCGACCAGCTCCGCCACCCAGGTAGGCGCGGCGATGCTGATCTCATCCAAGCCGTCCTCGGCATGCACGACCAGCACATGCTTGCTGCCCAGCTCGCGCAGCACCTCCGCCACCGGCCGCAGCCATTCCCGACTATAGACGCCAACCAGCTGATGCGGGGCGCCGGCCGGGTTAGTCAGCGGGCCCAGCACATTGAAGATGGTGCGCACGGCCATCTCGCGGCGGGGTGCGACAGCGTATTTCATCGCCGAGTGGAAGCGCGGAGCAAACAGGAACCCGACGCCGACGCTCTCGACACAGCGGGCCACCTGCTCCGGCGACAGATCCAGCTTGGCGCCGGCTGCCTCCAGCAGGTCGGCGCTGCCGGACTTACTGGAAACCGAACGGTTGCCGTGCTTGGCGACCTTGCCGCCGGCGGCCGCCACGACGAAGGCGGCTGCCGTGGAGACATTAAAAGTACCCTTGGCATCGCCGCCGGTACCACAGGTATCAACCAGGAAATGCGGCGCCACTTCGACGCGGGCCGCCAGCTCACGCATCACCCGGGCGGCAGCGGCGATCTCGTCGACTGTCTCGCCCTTCATGCGCAGGCCGACCAGAAAACCGCCGATCTGCGCCGGAGTGCACTCGCCGGTCATGATGGCGCGCATGACTGCGGCCATTTCTTCCTGGCTTAGATTCTGCCGCTCGGTAATGCGGCGTATCGCGTTTTGAATATCCATGACTGCTCCGTCAGACGGCCTGGCGTGGCCGACGCAGGAAGTTGGCAAGAAGGTCGTGACCGGCTTCCGACAAAATGGACTCGGGGTGGAATTGCACCCCCTCAACGTCCAGCGTCCGGTGCCGCACGCCCATGATCTCCTCGATGCTGCCGTCGGGGTTTTCGGTCCAGGCGGTGAGCTCCAGACACTCCGGCAGCCGCGTTTTATCGATCGCCAACGAGTGATAGCGGGTCGCCCGCAGCGGGTTGGGCAGGCCAGCGAACACGCCTTGATCGCGATGGCGCACCGGCGAAGTCTTGCCGTGCATCACCCGGCCGGCGCGCACCACATACCCGCCGAACACCTGGCCAATGGCCTGGTGTCCCAGGCAGACACCGAGGATCGGCAGGCGGCCGGCGAAGCTGCGTATCACCTCCAGCGACACCCCCGCCTGATCGGGGGTACAGGGACCGGGCGAGATCACGATCCGCTCCGGCTGCAGCGCTTCGATTTCAGCCAAGGTCAGCGCATCGTTACGAACCACATGCACGTCGGCGCCCAGCTCGGCGAAATACTGCACCAGGTTGTAGGTAAAGGAATCGTAATTATCGATCATCAGCAGCATGGCAGGCCTCCTAGACACCGGGTTCCGGGTTGTCGAGGCCGTTCTCGGCCATTTCCATGGCGCGGAACAGCGCCCGCCCCTTGCTGAGCGTCTCCTGCCACTCGAGCTCCGGCACCGAGTCGGCCACCACCCCTGCGCCCGCCTGCACATGCAGAGTCCGGTCCTTGATCACCGCGGTGCGGATGGCGATCGCCAGATCCATGTTGCCGCTGTAGGAAAGATAACCGACCGCGCCACCATAGACGCCGCGCTTCACCGGCTCCACCTCGTCGATGATCTCCATCGCCCGAATTTTGGGCGCGCCCGACAGGGTGCCGGCCGGGAAGGTCGCGCGCAGCGCATCGATAGGTGTCAGCCCCGGCTTCAACCGGCCGGTGACGTTGGAGACGATGTGCATGACCTGCGAGTAGCGCTCGATGGCCATCTGGTCGGTAACCCGAACACTGCCGATCTCGCTGACCCGGCCGACGTCGTTGCGGGCCAGATCGATCAGCATCAGATGCTCGGCAATCTCCTTGGGATCGGCCAGCAGCTCGGCCTCCAGGGCTTTGTCCTCGGCCTCGGTGGCACCGCGGCGGCGGGTACCGGCCAGCGGCCGCACCGTCAGCTCGCCCTCGTCCAGCCGCACCAGGATCTCCGGCGAAGAGCCGACGACGTGGAAATCCGCCAGATCCAGGAAGAACATGTACGGCGATGGATTAGTGCAACGCAGGGCACGGTAGAGATCCAGCGGCGAGGCTTGGTACGGCGCCGACATCCGTTGCGACGGCACGACCTGCATCGCATCCCCGGCAGCGATGTACTGCTTGATGCGTTCGACCGCCTGCTCAAAACCGCTCTGGGTAAAACCGGACTGGAATACCGCCTCGCCGGCTTGCCGGCTTGGCCGCGCTACTTGATACACGCTGCCGGCACTGCGCAACTGCCGGCTCAGCTCTTCCAAGCGGGCCTGACCGCGGCGCAACGCCTCCGGTTCACCCGGATCGGCATGCACCACCAGATACAGACGCCCAGCGAGGTTGTCCAGCACCAGCACTTCGTCCGAAATCATGAACAGGATATCCGGCGCGCCGATGGTGTCGGGGTTCGGGCATTGCGCAAGCCGTGGCTCGATGTAGCGCACGGTGTCGTAGCCGAAGTAGCCGACCAAACCGCCAAGGAAGCGTGGTGCCTGCGGAATACCGACCGGTGGCGCCGCCCGGAAACTGCGATGGAAGCTGTCAACCCAGGCGAGCGGGTCGTCCACCTCCAGCTGCTCCCGCAAAGCGCCGTCGACCCACAGCTCAACCCGCCGATCGCGTACCGTCAGTATCTGCC
>DASULL010000454.1:0-2850 GCA_036278215.1 Gammaproteobacteria bacterium
GTTGCCACGAACCGGGACGCTGCGGTAGTCCAGCCCCAGCAGCGAAAGCATCAGCCGCACCTTGTGGCAGTTGCCGGACGCGGGGAATTCGTAAAGGGTGATCATCGCTAGCTCCATGAAAAAAGTAATCGATCCAAGGGAGGTATCAGGCCCTACACATCCAGCACCAACCGCTCGCCTTGGGCACGGGAGACACAGATGCACATCAGGCCGGCCCGCTCCCGCTCGTGGGGTGTCAAGGCGCTGTCCCGGTGCTCGACCACGCCATCGATGACCTTGACCGCACAGGTACCACAGGTACCGGCCCGGCAGCCATAGGGCGTGTCCACGCCGGCAGCGAGCACCGCGTCGAGAATGGTCTGGTCCGGCCGGACCTGGAGCGTCTTGCCGGCCCACTTGAGGGCCACTGTGAGCGGGCGATCGGCCGCGACGGCCACGGCGGCGAAGCGCTCGAAGCGGATCCGCGCAGAGTCGATACCGCGGGCTCTGGCCGCCTCCAGAACGGCGTCGAGCAGCCGGGCCGGACCGCAGACGTAGAACAAGGCGTCGGCCGGGGCCTGTGCGAACGCGCGGTCCAGATCCAGCCGGCCGGTGTCCGGGAAGTAGAAGCTGACGCGGTCTTGCAGCAAGGCAGCGAGCTCCGCCCGGAAAGCGGCGTCCTCGCGCGTGCGGGCCGCATAGTGCAAATGGAACGGGCGCTGGCCGGCCAGCAGGGCCTCGGCCATGGCCTTCAGCGGCGTGATACCGATGCCGCCGGCGATCAACACTGCCGGCCGGGCGTCGTCGTGCAGCGGGAAAGCGTTGCGGGGCGGGTTGCAGCGCAGCCGGGTGCCGAGCGCGTAGTGGCGGTGGATCGCCGCCGAGCCGCCGCGGCCGAGATCGTCGCGCAGCACCGCGATCTCGTAGCAGCCGCTGGCCACTGGGTCGCCGGTCAGCGAGTAGGAGCGGGTTGCCACCCGGCCATCCGCCAGCGGAACCGGCAGCAACAGGTGGGCGCCGGCGCCGGCTGCCGGCAGCTCGGCGCCATCCGCGCGGCGCAGCTGGTAAGCGCGGATCCGCGGGGTCAACTGGCGGATGCCGGCCACCACCAGCTCCAGGCTGCCGCGCCCGAGCGGCTCGGTCGGTGGGAGTGGCGAAGCGTCCGCCTGCAGCGCCGCGATCCGCTCGCGCAGCGGAGCGGTCAGCTCGGCGACCTCCTCTTCGGTGAAGCGCGGGGTGATGTGCTGCGGGCAGTTGAAATCCAGCGCTTCGATGGTGATCAGGTAAGCACGCTCGATGCGCGCCCGGTAGCTCGGATCTTCGAGACGGGCGATCAGCTCCGGGGCTTCCGACGCGTCGACGATTCTGGCCCGGCCCCAGACTTTCAGCCGGCGGCGCTGGGCGTAGTCGATCAGGAACAGCATCACGCGGTCGTCGTGGCTGATGTTACCGGCGCTGATGTACTGCCGGTTGCCGGCGAAGTCGGCGAATCCCAAGGTCCGCTCATCGAGAATCTTCAGAAACCCCTTCGGCCCGCCGCGATGCTGCACATAAGGCCAACCGTGCTCGCCGACGCTGGCCATGAAGAAATGGTCCAACTGCGGGATAAATTCGTGCTCCCGTGGGCCGGCGGTGTCGCGCCGGTTGGGGTCGATATCGAACACGGCGTTGGCCTCCCGGCTGCCGTAGCGCTCCTGGGCGGCGCGGACGGACGGCGTGTAGGCAATCTCGGCAAAAGCGCGTGGCATGGCGGATGTCCTGACTCAGTAGGAGGCGCCGCGGCGCGGCGGCCTCGCTGCAAGGGAAGTCGGCCGCTTCAGGCGGCCGGCCGCAGGGCGACTTTCGGAAAGTCGATGTCCACCCGGCTGGCTTTACCGAGGATGTTGGTCAGCAGGTTCATGCCGACGTGGGTGATGATCTCGACGATCTCGGCGTCGCCGTAGCCGGCCTGACGGACCTCCTGCAGCTCCGCGCCGGTGACCTCACCCATGTGCTCAACCAGCGCCCGGGCGAACTTCACCGCCGCGGCGGCCTTCGCGTCCTGGCTGCTACCGGCGCGGTTCGCCGCCATCTCAGCGGCGCTCAGACCGGCCTGCTGGCCGAGCGCGGTATGCGCGGACAGACAGTATTCGCAGGAATTCTGCTGTGCCAGCGCCAGGGCGATCCGCTCCCGCGTCTGCGGGTCGAGGCTGCCGGTGCCGGCAATGCCGAACAGGCCGAGGAAAGCCTGCAGGGCGGCCGGCGAGTTGGCGAATACCTTCAGGAAGTTCGGCACCATCCCGAGCTGCGACTGGACCGCGTCCAGCAGGGCTTTCTGTTCGGGGCCGGCGGTTTCCGGGCGGACAACGTTGAGGCGGCTCATATTGGTTCTCCTATCGAGCTGAGATTGCTGGGTTGTCGTGGCAATGCCGCTGACGACCGCTAATGTGCCTGCCCTCTTTGCGGTAAAGAATCCCTATGAAATAGAATTCACCATTTCTATTAAGGGAATAATTGCGTGGGCCGTTTGCACTCGATGAGCGTGTTCGTCGCTGTCGCGGAAGCCGAAAGCTTTGCCGCTGCCGCACGCCGGCTGGGTATGTCGCCGCCGGCGGTAACGCGAGCGGTAGCGGCGCTGGAAGAGCGGTTGGGGGTGCGTTTGCTATCCCGCACCACGCGCGTGGTGCGCCTGACCGAGGCAGGAGCGCGCTACCTGGAGGACTGCCGGCGCATTCTGGCCGAAGTGGAGGAAGCGGACGAATCCGCGGCTGGCCTCAACGCCGAACCGCGCGGCCAGCTGCACGTGACGGCGCCGGTGCTGTTCGGACGGATCTTCGTAGTGCCGACCATCACCTCCTATCTGGAGCGTTATCCCAAAGTCGCCGTCGAGGC
>DASULL010000455.1:0-3336 GCA_036278215.1 Gammaproteobacteria bacterium
GACCGCTCCCGCGTCCTTGATGCGCCGGTTGAGCCGGCGCAGAGTGTCGGCGTCGGCGCCGACGTCCTTGAAGCCGATGTGCCGTAAATGAAGCGGGGCGATAGCGTCCAGGAGTTCGAGACAGTTGGGCACTGTCCGATCCTGCCGCGTCAGCATGAAGATGAAGTCCATGGTCTCGATTTGTTGGTGCAAGGCGGCAAGCATACCGCCCAAGGGGGAGAAGGAGGAAATCACGACGGAGGCGCAGAGGGCGCGGAGAAGAGAAAAATATTCACCACCAAGGCACAAAGGGACACTAAGGAAGCGATTTTTGTTGTGCTTCGATTGCCGGCCTCGTCCCCCAGCTCCCTTTGCCCCTGGCAGGAGGGGGGCTTCTGCTAGCAACGCTTGCTGCTGGTCGCACCACAGCGGCTGGCAGCGGCCGGTAGATGGTCAGCGGCGGCTTATGCCGCCGGTCGCGGCTAAAAACCGTCTATGTCCTTTGGGTACTCCCAGAGGGGAAGACACTGCCAAGCCGGAGCGGCAGCACCCTGTTGTGGGGGGACCTATGAAGGGCCCAATGGCTCTTTAGGGCCGAGACGGCTGCGGCAGCGGCCGAAAGGGCTGGTGGCACTGGCCTGGCTGAGGCTGGGTATGCCGGCCTTGCCGGCCGGCTCTCGCGGCTAAAGCCGCTTGGGGCCTGTGGCTCTTTATGCCCTTCGGGTACTTCCACAGGGGAGGGCCCGTGAAGGGCCCAACAGGGCTTACAGCCCCGAGTGCCGGCGCCGCCGACAGAAGCCTTTGTGGCTCTTCGTGACCTTTGTGTCTTTGTGGTTAGTCTCCCGTCTTCCTCTGCGCTCTCGGTGTCTCTGTGGTGCAACTTCCTCATTCGTCTTCCGTGAACGAGCACACCGCGAAGACGTCGTAGCCGGCTTCGCGAATCCTGCGCGAGCCGCCGAGTTCGATCAGGTCGATAATCGCTGCGGTTTCAACGACGTGGCCACCGTTGCGCTGAATCAGTTTGGCGGCCGCCAGCATGGTGCCGCCGGTGGCGATCAGGTCATCCACCAGCAGCACGCGGTCGCCCGGGCGGAAGGCGTCGGCGTGCAGCTCGACGGTGGCTGCGCCGTATTCCAGTGTGTAGGTTTCGCTGATGGTCTTGAACGGCAGTTTGCCCTGCTTGCGCACCGGCACGAAGCTGCAGCGCAGCTCATAGGCCAGCGGTGCGCCGATGATGAAACCGCGCGCATCGATGGCGGCGATCGCGTCCAGCTCCATTTCCTGATAGCGGTGCACGAAGCTGTCGATCAGTTTGCGAAAGGCCGCGCGGTTCTGCAGCAGTGGAGTGATGTCGCGGAACTTGACGCCTGGTTGCGGCCAGTCGGGAACGGTGCGGATTACGGACTTGATGTAGTCGCCATAAATACTCATCGGAGCCTCGGCCAGAAGCGGGAACAGGAACGCCGGGAAGCCGGCGTGTCGGGGCGCTAAGATCCTACCGGAACCCTGGCGGTATGGCACTGTAGTCTCTGTGCCGCACCCGCCATGGGGAGAGCGCTACGATTCTTGCCAGGCATACTGCCGGCTTTTTCCTGTTGGCTCGCGGTCGCGGGAGGAAGTCGATATCAGGTTGCCGCTGGCCGATCTGTGGTCGTGTTCAGCGTGCCGCGGCCCACTGCAAGACCGCGGTCAGCATCGACTCGTCGGTCGGATCGGCGGCGGTGATCGGGGCAGGCAGGCCGAGCTGGCGGGCGGTTGCGCTGATCCGTTCATGGCCGCTAATCAACGTAGTCCGGTCGAGTAGGGCCCGCGCCGGCGCGTCCAGGCACTCAACCAGATTGACCAGCATTTCGCTGCTGGTGACGGTGATCGCATCGACGCCCTGTCGCAAGGCTGCACGGATGCGGTCGGCCTGCGCCGCGCTCGGGCCGCAGCGCTGATAGGTGGTGACGAACTCAACCTCGGCACCGCGCTGGCGCAGGGTTTCGCCCAGCAGCATGCGACCGTTTTGGCCGCGGAAGATGGCGACCCGCTTGCCGCGGACGTCGGCAGCCAGCGGCAGCTCCAGGAAGGCTTCGCTATCGAAGTGCGCCGGCGGGCTGGCATGAACGGCATAGCCATGGCGCTCGATTGCCTGCGCAGTCTTTACCCCGATGGCAGCGATCTGCGCCCGCGCCGGCAGGCGCCGGTGGCGGTGAATGAAGCCGATGCCGTAATCGGCGGCGTTCGGGCTGTTGAACATCAGGATGTCGAAGTCATCCAGCCGATTGACGGCATCTTCCAGCGCGGTGGTATCGGCCGGAGCGGTGATCCGTAGGGCCGGGCACTGCACGACCGTGGCACCGGCGCGCTCGAGCATGGCAGAGAAGGCGGCGGCCTGATGCGCGGGCCGAGTCACCATGATGACGAGGCCATGTAGGCCGATGGGGCTGTCCTGAGTGCGTGGCATGTCGATGCGGTCTAGTTGGTAATGGCTACGAGCTGAAATTCCATCACATCCGGCATCGTCAGCAGAGTATTCGACAGCCGCTCCAGATTACGTTTATCGATGGTCTTGATCACCATCTGGTATTCGAACACTTCGCCGCCGGTGCTGAGGTTATAACTCATCTTGGCGACCGAGAAATGGTGTTTCTTCATCAGCTCGCGGATAGCCGGCTCCGGCATGACTCGATCGCGACGAAACCGGATGATGTTGCGGGCATAATGCCGGGTCGGCATTTTCACCTCAATGATCCGGAACAGCGACAGCATGCCCAGGGTAATGGCGGTTGCGAATAGCGCTGGGTAGTAGAAACCTATGCCGATCAGCGTGCCGATGGCGGCCGTCATCCAGATCGACGCGGCGGTGGTCAGCCCGCGGACGGTCAAGCCCTCTTTGAAAATGACGCCGGCGCCGAGAAAACCGATGCCGGTCATGATGCCTTGCGCCATACGGGTCGGATCGGTGCGGATCGTTTCTATGGGCAGCATGTCCATCCACAGCCGCTGGTAAGTGGTTACCAGCATCAGCAGGGCCGAGGCCACGCACACCAGAGCATGGGTGCGAAAACCGGCTGCCCGGCCGCTGAAAGTACGTTCCAGGCCTATCATGCTGCCGGCAAAAAGTGCGACTAGAAGATGAACTGCGATAGCAAAATACTGGTTCTGCATAACACCTGTAGGCAAACGAAGACAATGTAAGAAAGCCGGCGGAAGCCGCGCCGGCGGCAAAATCGCCGTTTTGCGTCTCGAAGGGCTGGTTCCGCTGGGCGAGCGTGATCGGGAGGCCTGTTCTGGATATATGGGCAATGGCGCCACGATGAGGTGTCGTATCGCCATTGCCGCCAGTGCTGCCGATCCATCGGCGCCCGCAGC
>DASULL010000456.1:0-10622 GCA_036278215.1 Gammaproteobacteria bacterium
CAGACCCGCGAGGTCTTCAAGCGGATGGTGCTGGAGGGCGCCAAGCACGGCTGGACCGAGTACCGCGCGGCGCCGGCGTTCCAGGACTTGGTCGCCAGCACCTATTCGTTCAACAACAACATCCTGCTGCGTTTCCAGACGCACCTGAAGGACGCGGCCGACCCGAACGGGATCATCGCGCCGGGACGCGGCGGTATTTGGCCGAAGCGCTATCGGGAGGACAAGTGATGAAAAAGCTGATTCTGATGGCTTCGATGGTGTTTGCGGCGGTCTCGTCCAGTGCGGCGCTCGCCCAGGGCACTGCGGCGGCGCAGATCGAGCGCGGCGACGCGGTGTTCCAGCAGTGGTGTGCGGCCTGCCACGCCTCCGGTCAGGGGCACCCGGGCACCCAGGCGCTGGACTACCGCTTCCAGGGTGTCATGCCCGGCGCGCTGGAGGAGCGCACCAATCTGGCGCCCGAGTACGTCAAGTACGTCGTGCGCAACGGTTTGTTCCTGATGCCGTTCTTCCGGCATGTCGAGATCGGCGATACGGACCTTGATGCCCTCGCGGCCTACCTGACGCGAAACAACCCCAAATAGCAGTCGGCGATTCGGCGGTCTGGATACGCCGGCGCGTGTCCAGACCGCATTCTTAAACGATGCGTTGCCAGGAGGGTTGACGATGAGTATCAAGACAGTCCGGCTAGCTGCCGGAGGCGGTTTCGACCGGCTCGAATTCACCTCGAGCGAAGCGCGTGACCCGGGGCCCGGCGAGATCGTGGTGCGCCTTCGCGCCAGTTCGCTGAACTACCACGACTACGGCGTGGTCAGTGGTGCGATGGCGCCGAACGAGCCGCGGATCCCGATGTCCGACGGCGCGGGCGAGGTTGTCGCGCTGGGCGAGGGCGTCACCGAGTTTGCCGCCGGGGACAGCGTGGTCAGCACCTTCTTCCCCGATTGGCTGGACGGCGAGCCGCAGCAGCAAGGCTTCGGCCGCACCCCGGGCGACGGCATTGACGGCTACGCCCGCGAGCAGGTCACCGTGCCGGAGCGGTTTTTTACCAAGGCGCCGCGCGGCTACAGCCATGCCGAAGCGGCGACGCTCACTACCGCCGGCCTGACGGCTTGGCGCGCGCTGATCGAGGACGGTCGCCTCAAGCCCGGCGAGACCGTGCTGGTGCAGGGCACCGGCGGGGTGTCGGTGTTCGCGCTGCAGTTGGCCAAGCTGGCCGGCGCGCGCGTGATCGCTACCTCGTCCAGCGATGAAAAGCTCGAGCGGATGCGCGCGCTGGGCGCCGACGAACTCATCAACTATCGACAGGACCCGGAGTGGGGCACGACGGTGCGCAAGCTCACCGACGGCCGCGGCGTCGACCACGTCGTGGAAGTGGGCGGTCCGGCGACCTTGCCGCAGTCCATGCTGGCGGCCCGCGTCGGCGGCCATATCGCCGTGATCGGCGTGCTAACGGGGGTCGACAGCCAGCTGCCGCTTGGGCTCGCCCTGGGGCGCCAACTGCGTCTGCAGGCGCTACTGGTCGGCAACCGCCGCCAGCAGCAGGACATGATCCGCGCGATCGAGACCTCCGGGCTGCGGCCGGTCATCGACCGGCATTTTCCGCTCGACGAACTCGTCGCGGCCTTCCGTTACGAGGAGAGCGGCCGCCACTTCGGCAAGATCGTGCTGGATATCTGAACCGGCCCGGCCCGCTCCGGTACAGCGCGGCACGGCGGCTTCTCCGGCGGCCGCCTGTCCCAGGGGCTGCTGATTCGCTTCCTGGAGCAGGCCGCGCGGCCGCTGAACGAGCCGGATCTGCGCCAAGCCCTGGAACGGCTCGTCCATTTCGGCCGCTGCTCGACTAGAGGGCCGTGGGCGGTCTTGCCAAAGCGGTGTTGGTGATAGGCTCGACGGAATGCTGTCCTGCCAAGTGGCACACTGGTCCGTATACCGATACGGATAAGAAGTCGCTATGAAGTTGCCGCTGTTGAATCGCTTTACGCCATTCGGCCTGTGCGTGATCGCGCTGATCGGTTTACCGTTCGTGCCGATTATGTGGCGCTGGCCGTTGGTGATCGTGGCCGCCGCGCTGGTGCTGCTCGGTCTGTACGATCTGCTGCAGGGCCGTCATGCGATCCGCCGCAACTACCCGGTCATCGGCAACCTGCGTTATCTGCTGGAGGCCATTCGTCCGGAGATCCGTCAGTACATGCTCGAGGGCGATCGCGAGCCGCTGCCGTTCTCGCGTGAGCAGCGAGCGCTGGTTTACCGCCGCGCCAAGAACGAGAGCGCCGACAAGGCCTTCGGCAGCCTGGTCGACGTCTACCGCGACGGTTTCGAGTTCATGAGTCCTTCGTTGGCACCCGTGTCGCCCGGCGATCCGGCGGGCTTTCGCGTCGACGTCGGCGGGCCGCAGTGCCGGCAGCCGTACTCGCTGTCCGTGTTCAATATCTCGGCGATGAGCTTCGGCGCACTCAGCGGCAACGCCATTCAGGCGCTCAATCAGGGTGCGGCGCTCGGCGGTTTCGCCCACGACACCGGCGAGGGCGGGATCAGTCCGTATCACCGCCGCTTCGGCGGCGACCTGATCTGGGAGCTCGGCAGCGGCTATTTCGGCTGCCGCGACGAGAGCGGCAGCTTCGATCCGAAGCAGTTTCGCCGGCAGGCACGCGAGCGGCAGGTGAAGATGATCGAGATCAAGCTCAGCCAGGGCGCCAAGCCCGGCCACGGCGGCGTGCTACCGCGGCACAAGATCAGTGCCGAGATCGCCGCCACCCGGGGCATCCCGCGCGATCGCGACTGTGTGTCGCCGCCCAGTCACAGCGAGTTCTCGACGCCCCTCGAGCTGATGGAGTTCATCGCCAGGCTGCGCGAGCTCGCCGACGGCAAGCCGGTCGGCTTCAAGCTCTGCGTCGGCCACCCCTGGGAGTTCATGGCCATCGCCAAGGCCATGCTGCAGACCGGGATTCTGCCGGACTTCATCGTGGTCGATGGCGCCGAGGGCGGCACCGGCGCCGCACCGCTGGAGCTGGCCGATCACATGGGCATGCCGCTGCGCGAGGCGCTGCTGCTGGTGCACAACACCCTGGTCGGGGCGAACCTGCGCGAGCACATTCGCATCGGCGCCAGCGGCAAGCTGGTCAGCGCCTTCGACATCGCCGCCGTGCTCGCCCTCGGCGCCGACTGGGCCAACTCGGCGCGCAGCTTCATGTTCGCCATCGGCTGTATCCAGGCTCAGGCCTGCCACACCAACCGCTGCCCCACCGGCGTGGCGACCCAGGATCCGCTGCGCCAGCGGGCGCTGGTGGTGCCGGACAAGGCTCAACGCGTGTACAACTACCATCGCAACACCTTGCGGGCGCTGGCCGAGCTGCTCGCCTCGGCGGGGCTGGAGCATCCCGCGCAGATCCAGCCCGAGCATCTGGCGCGCCGGGTCTCCTATACCGAGATCCGGCTGTTCTCGCAGTTGCATCACTTCCTGCAACCGGGCGAGCTGCTGACCGAGCGCATCGGCAGCGATTTCTACACTCGTACCTGGCGGATGGCGCAGGCAGAGAGTTTCAGCGCCGCCGAGCTGGCGGTGGGAGAAGTCGAGCCGCGGTACGCTTAGCAGGCTCCGCTCATGAAAGGCGCAACAGCGTCAGGAACTGGGGGCTCTGAATACATCAAAAAGCCGGTCGCGGCAGGATGTTGCGAACCAGTATGAATACGGAAAAGGTCCAATGAGGGCGCTAGCTTATGGAGCATCCTGAAGCAAGCGGAAGCGTGGTTTGGCGCCCTGGGCAGGAATTGAACCTGCGACCTACCGCTTAGGAGGCGGTTGCTCTATCCGCTGAGCTACCAGGGCGTACGAGCAAAGTATAAGCCAGTGTGTCCAGACGCTGGTAAAGAAAAAGCCGGCGCAAGGCCGGCTTTGAGACTCTGGTGGAGCCGAGGGGGGTCGAACCCCTGACCTCGTCGTTGCGAACGACGCGCTCTCCCAACTGAGCTACGGCCCCAGAGGCGGCATAGACTAGCATCAACAATTCGCCAGTGCCAGCCCATTTTTTACCAAAGTGGTGAGGCGTGGTCCGAGGCCTATTCCAGGCGTATCTGCGTCATTGGCACCATGGGTGCGCCCTATTATGCTAGGGATCTTGGTGATTCGGGGTGGTTGCTTATGCTGCTTGAGCGGAATCCGCGTTTTGTCAGTCGTCTTACCCGCGACACACTAGCCCTGGTTTTGGCCGGCGGTCGTGGGGGACGTTTGGCCAATCTCACCGATTGGCGCACCAAACCCGCGGTGCCGTTCGGCGGCAAGTTCCGGCTGATCGATTTCCCGCTGTCCAACTGCATCAACTCCGGCATCCGCCGGATTACGGTGCTCACCCAGTACAAGGCCCACTCGTTGATACAGCACATTCAACGCGGCTGGGGTTTTCTGCGAGGTGAGTTCGGCGAATTCGTCGAAATCCTGCCGGCACAGCAACGGATGGACAAGCCGCTTTGGTATGCGGGCACTGCCGACGCGGTGTACCAGAACATCGACATCATCAAGGCGCACCACCCCAGTTACGTGCTGATCCTGGCAGGCGATCATGTCTACAAGATGGACTACGGCGAGATCATCGCCGCCCATGTGGCGAGCGGCGCCGACATCACCGTCGGCTGCGTGCAGGTGCCGCGCGAGAAGGCGCGCGCTTTTGGAGTAATGACGGCCGATCCGAGCGGCCGGGTGCTGCGCTTTAGCGAGAAGCCGGAGCAGCCGGAACCCATGCCTGGCGATCCGGATCGGGCGCTGGTGTCGATGGGTATCTATGTATTCAACCGTGAGTATCTGTTTCAGAAGTTGCGGGAAGATGCGGAGGACCTCGATTCCGCTCGCGATTTCGGCCGAGATGTGATTCCGGCTGCCATTGCCGATGGCAAGGTGATGGCGTTTCCGTTCAGTGATCCGCGCTCCGGCCGGCAGGCCTATTGGCGCGATGTGGGAACGGTGGATGCTTTCTACGCTGCCAACCAGGAGCTTATCGGCGACAACCCGGAGCTCAACCTCTACGACGAAGAGTGGCCGATCTGGACTTACCAGGCCCAGCTGCCTCCCGCCAAGTTCATTTACGACAACGACGAGCTGCGCGGTATGGCGGTGAACTCCATGGTTTCTGGCGGAGACATCATCGCCGGCGCGCTGGTGCGCAACTCGCTCCTGTTCTCGCAGGTGGTGGTGAAGCCGCGGGCGCTGGTGGAGGAGTCGGTCATTCTGCCCGACGTGGTCGTCGGCGAGGACTGCCGGATTCGCAAAGCGGTGGTGGACGAGGGCTGCCGCATCCCGCCGGGTACGATCATCGGCGAAGACCTTGAGGCCGACCGGCGCCGATTCTACGTCTCGCCCAAGGGCGTCGTGCTGGTCACGGCCGAAATGCTCGGCCAGGAAGTGGCTCACGTCCGCTGAATCTGCCATGCCTCACCAGCAGCTGTAAGCGCAGCTGCAATGCCCATCACGCTGCCTGGCCCGCTCGTCGGCCGGCCCCGGCGCACCGTTCGGAGCCAAAGAGGCGTTTGGTTTTTGGGGCGCTAATGGGCGCTGCGTGACCCCCCTCTTAAATTAATTTCCGCTGAATCATGGACCTGATCTGAATCAAGAAGATTGCGTTGGTCCACCCATATTATTTTCTTCGAAAAACAATAATATGTGGGTGATAGGGCGTGATTGGCTTGATTCGGCGAGATCCCGAGAGCTTGCGGAAGGAAGTCTCTCTGCCGGCGGCGCAGGTACGACGCCGGCACGCCTGGCGCCTTACTCTGGGGCGCAAACTGGCGCTGGTGACGGCGGCCTTCGTCCTGCTGTGGAGCGGGCATGTGGGGGTCGGCTATCTCGGCCGGCAGCAGGCAGTGTCTTTTAGCGCACTGGTAAGCGAGGCCGGTCAGCTGCGCATGCACAGCCAGCGGATCGCCTTTCTGGCGGCGTTGTGCGGCAGAAAAGTGCCGCAACAGGACGCCGAAACCGAGCTATGCCAAACAGCGATCCGACAGGCCGTCCATAATTACGACGGCAGCCTGCGCGTCGTTGGGAGTGCGCCGCTCGGTTTTTTCGGCAGCGAAGATCGATGGCTGATTGCTACAGCCATCGAGAGTTTGCAGGCCGACTGGGCCAGCTATCGAGCAGCTGCCGAGGCTGTGGTGACGCCAGGAGGCGAGAACGACGGCATCGATCCACGCCTGTATATCGAGGGGCGCACCGAGCTGTTGCTAGATCGAGCAGAAGCGCTGACTGATCTGCTGATGGCCGGTCAGCACCGTGTCCAGGAAGCACGGGACAGGCTCCAGAACGTGTTGCAGCTGCTTGGGTTGCTGCTGTTGGTGGCGATCGCAGGCATTGGTTATCGGCAGGGTGTCCTGCCGTTGCGTGAGCTGGCCCGGTTGGCGCGCCGGGCGGAGCGCGGCGACTATGGCTGGCGGCTCGACTACCGTTCCGGTGACGAGGTCGGCGAATTGGTCGACGCGTTTAACGAAGGCAACGTGAGGACACAGCGCCTTCTCGACGAACTTGCGGCCGAGGCGGCAGCTGCTCGGCGCGCTGAAGTCGAGTCTGGCTGCTTGCTGGAATCAGCTGCCGACGGCATCGTCATCAGCGACCGCAGTGGCCGTATCCTCCGAATCAACCGCGAAGCCGAGCGGATTTTCGGCTATCCGCGGCAGGAGCTGGTAGGGCGCAGCGTGCAGGCACTGGTGCCGGCCAGATTCCGCCAGGCTCATTGTGGCTATCACGCCGGCTATGTTCATGCCCCGGCATCGCGCTCGATGGGCCAAATCACGGCGGTGCCGGGTTTGCGCAAGGACGGCAGCGAAGTTTCGGTGGAGATCAGTCTCAGTCCAGCGCAATTGGGCGAGCAGTTCCAGGTGATTGCGGTGGTGCGCGATGTGACCCAGCGCCTGCGAACGGAAGCCGATCGCCGCCGTTTGCTGACTATTCTGGATGCGACGCCGGACCTTATCGCTATCTTCACAGTGGCTTGTGAGCTGGTCTACCTGAATCCGGCTGGGCGCCGTCTGTTGGGGATAGCGGCCGATGATCCACTCGAAGGCCGGCGGCTGGACGAGCTACTGGCGCCCGAGGCGTATCAGACGTTAGGCGAGGAGGCGCTGCCGGTAGTCCTGGCAGCCGGCGTCTGGAACGGCGAACTGGTGCTGCGGGATCGGACCGGTGCCGAAATCCCGGTTTCGCAATTGGTAATCGCCCATGCCGGCGATGGCCAGCCGCCGAGATATCTGTCGACGATCGCCCGCGATATCAGCGAGCGCAAGCGCCATGAAGTCGAACTGACGCATCGGGCGACCCACGACCAGCTGACCGGCTTGGCCAATCGCACGTTGTTCGAGGACAGGTTGGAACAGGCAATTTATCATGCCGAGCGCAGCGGTTCGATGATTGCGGTCGTCTTTATCGATCTGGACAACTTCAAGCTGGTCAACGACACCATGGGCCACGCTGCCGGCGATGCGTTGTTGAGCGAAATAGCCCAGCGGCTGCAGGCGCATTTGCGTAAGCACGATACCAAGGCGCGCCTGGGCGGCGATGAGTTCGCCGTCATCTTGGAGAGGCTGTCCGGGCCGGAAGACGTAACTCGCATCGTCCACGATCTCGGCGAGGCGCTGCGTCATCCAATAAGCCTGCGTGGGCGCGAGTTTGCCGTTACCACCAGCATCGGTATCAGCTTGTATCCGAACGACGGAACCACTGTCGAGGCGCTGCTGATGCACGCCGATACCGCCATGTACGAGGCCAAAGCCGCAGGTCGCAACAGCCATCGTTTCTACAGGCCCAGCATGAACTTGCGGGCGGCGGAGCGGTTGGATATGGAGAGCGAGCTGCGCCAGGCTTTGGCGCGTGGCGAGTTGCGGCTGCACTACCAGCCTGTGGTCAGCGCCACGGACGCGACCATCGTCGGCTGCGAGGCACTGTTGCGCTGGCGACACCCGGTGCATGGTCTGCTGTCGTCAGGCCGGTTTATTCCGGTGGCGGAGGAGAGCGGTCTCATCGTGCCGATCGGGCAATGGGTGCTGGAGCAAGCCTGCCGGCAGGCGCAGGCGTGGAAAGCCACTGGCTTGGCGCTCAACTACGTCGCCGTCAACATCTCCGCACGGCAATTGCAAGAACCCGCGCTGACGGAGATTGTGCGAACGGCACTGGCTGATAGCGGGCTTCCGGCGGAAGCGCTTGAGCTGGAGCTGACTGAAGGGAGCGTCCTGCCTGGCGCTGCAGTAGCCTGCCAAATCCTCAGCGAGATCCAATCTCTCGGCGTGCGGCTGGTCGCAGACGATTTCGGCACGGGCTATTCCAGCCTCAGTGCTCTCAAGCTGTTCCGGTTCGACAAGGTCAAGATCGATCGCCAGTTCGTCTGCGACCTGCTGACCGACGCGGGGGATGCCGCGATCGTCAAAGCGACCATAGCCATGGCGCACGCCTTCGGCGCCGTCGTGGTCGCTGAAGGCGTGGAAACCGGGGCTCAGGCTGACATCCTCCGCCACTATGGCTGCGATCAACTGCAGGGATATCTATTCAGCCGGCCGATCGATGCAGAGGAGTTTCAGCTGTTGCTGCAGAGGCGGACGCTCTGACGTACTTCTCCCAGCTTCTCTACGGCTAAGCCGTCTTCAGTCCGATTCAGAAACAGACCACCCTCGTCGCTGACTTTGGGCGTCCGGCGGTACTCAGCACGTCGTGCCGACCTCCGTGGCTTCTTGCTGTTGCTCGGGTTGGAACAATTCAATGATTTTTTTGCGATTGCAAACGATTCGCATCCGCAATAGCATTTCCTGGTAGGTACAGGCTGGCCGCTTCGGCTCGCCTCCGGGTACGGAAGCAGGAATATGAATAATGCAATGCAATCGCTGTCCGACCTGTTCGCAGCAGGTGGGCCGGTGGTCGTTGTTCTGGTGATCATGTCGGTATGCGCGTTGGCGATCGTTCTGCTGAAGCTCTGGCAGTTCGGAGTGTTACGGCTGACTACGCGTGGGTTTATCGACCAAGCGCTAAGTCTGGCGCGGCAAGGTGATGCGCAGCGTGCGGTGGCGGTATTGCGGGCACAAAAGAATCCTATCGCCCAGGTCATGGCCGCCACTCTTGAAGGACGTCAGCAGCTACCCGAGGCGTTGTTGCGAGAGGAGGCAACCCGGCTGGCGGTCGGCCAGTTGGAAAACTTGCGCAGCTATCTGCGTGGGCTGGAGGTGATCGGTACCCTGGCCCCCCTGCTTGGCCTCCTTGGCACGGTGCTCGGCATGATCGCCGCGTTTCAACAGATGGAAGCGGCCGGCAGCCAAGTCGACCCGAGCATACTTTCCGGCGGGATCTGGGAGGCGCTGCTGACCACCGCTGTCGGCCTGATCGTCGCTATTCCTGCGATTGTGGCGTTGAACTGGCTGGAACGCGTGATTGAGCGGTTCCGGCACCACATGGAAGATGCGCTTACCCAAGTATTTACTCTGAACCCGGATCCGGCGGCGCCGCAACGGCCGGAACAGGTGGCACAGCACGCCCATGCGCATTGAATCGCCGGCGCGGCAGCGTTCCCTGATCAGCCTGACGCCGCTGATCGACGTAGTGTTCATCTTGCTGGTGTTCTTCATGCTGGCGTCTAATTTCACGCAGTTGCGAGCCATCGGCGTCACCATTCCAGCGGAGGCCGGCGCTCCTGCCGGGGGCGAGCAGACGGTGCTGGTGCGGGTTCATGCCGACGAGCGGCTGGAACTGGATGGCCAGTCGGTGCAACTGGGCGAGTTGGCGGAGCGCATCCGTCAGGTCGCTAACGGGCAGCCGATATTGGTACAGCCTGTCGGCGATGCCCGCTTGCAAACTCTGGTGACGGTGCTGGATCAACTTGCCGGTGTGCCCGGCGTGTCGCTGGCGAGGCCTTAGCATGCGCCTGCCCGAGCCACAGCGTCGCGAAATGGGGGAGAACATGATCCCCTTGATCAACGTGGTCTTTCTGCTGCTGATCTTCTTCATGCTCGCCGGTACGCTGGCTGCGCCAGAGCCGCTGCAGATTCGGCCGCCGGCTGCGACCAGCGATGCCGCTGTTGAGAATCGGGAGTGGATGCTGCTGCTGTCGGTGGATGGCGAACTTGCTCTCGATGGAGTGGTGCTGCCAGCGGAAGCACTGGCAGCCGCCGTCGGCAAGTTGTTGCAAGAGCATCCGGATGCCCGCCTGAAGCTCAAGGCCGATGCCGACCTTACTGCGGCGAAGCTGATTCAGGTGATGGATGCTCTGCGTGCCGCCGGTGCCGAGCGGATCATCCTGTTGACCCAGAAGGCGGCCAGCTGATGCAGTTGCGGCCACGGCATTGGCTGATCGCGTTGCCGTTTGCGCTGGCAGCACATCTAGGTGCAGCCTGGTTGCTGTCCGGTAGCAAGGAAGCCGGTGCGGCCGATTACGGCATCGGCGGCATTGAGATTGCGCTCGGCTCGGCTGGCCGCGCGCCCGGCGTTGCGGCGCCGAAACAGGCAGCGGACACCGCCGTGAAAGACACCTCTCCCGAGCCGGAACCGAAGCCGGAACCGAAGCCGGAACCGAAGCCGGAACCGAAGCCGGAACCGAAGCCGGAACCGAAGCCGGAACCGAAGCCGGAACCGAAGCCGGAACCGAAGCCGGAACCGAAGCCGGAAGTAG
>DASULL010000457.1:0-3318 GCA_036278215.1 Gammaproteobacteria bacterium
GTATGAACAAGTCGTGCTAACTGCTTTGCAGGACGTGGAAAACGCCCTGGTAGAGCTCAGCCGCAACCGTGAGCGCAGCGCAGCGCTGACGCACGCCGCCGAGGCGGCTAGCAATGCAGCGGAGCTGGCGCGGCAGCGCTACAGTGCCGGCCTGGTCGACTTCCAGTCGGTGCTTGATACCGAGCGCAGCGTGCTGTCCATCCAGGACAGCCTTGCCAGCGCCCGCGCCGACAGCGTGCTTGCTTTGATTCGCTTGTACAAGGCCCTGGGCGGGGGCTGGTCGTCCCAGGCGGAAGCGGACTCGGCTGGCCAGGACACGCCATGAATGCTTCCAACCCAGCTCCGGGCGGCAAGGACGAGACTCTGAAAAAAATCCTCGACGCGCAGCCGCGCAGCCCGCTCAAGCGCTGGGCGTTGTGGTTGGCCGTACTGCTGGTCGCGGTCGCAGCTGTTGGGGTGCTGTTCTATCTATTTGGCGAGCGGACACCGGTAACGCACTACCGGACCGAGCCAGCCGTGGTCGGAACTCTTGTGGTAACGGTGTCGGCCACCGGCAACCTACAGCCGACCACTCAAGTGGAAGTGGGCAGCGAACTGTCGGGCATCGTCGACCAGGTGTTGGTCGACGTCAACGATCAGGTGAAACAGGGGCAGGTGCTGGCTCGCCTCGACCTTGCCAAGCTGCAGGACGCGGTGACCAAGGCGCGCGCCAACCTGGTCGCAGCCGAGGCACAGGTGCTGCAGGCGCAGGCCACAGTGGCGGAAGCGCGCGCTGCGTTGACCCGGCTCAAGCAGGTGGCGCAGCTATCCGGCGGCAAGGTGCCCTCGCGCAGCGAGATGGACACCGCCGAAGCCAACCTGAAACGGGCCCAGGCCAACGAAACCAGCGCCCGGGCAAGCGTCGGTCAGGCGAAGGCCGAGCTGCAATCGGATGAAACCGACGTGGCCAAGGCCAGTATCCGCTCGCCGATCGATGGCGTGGTGCTGACCCGCCAGGTAGATCCGGGGCAGACCGTGGCCGCTAGCTTTCAGGCCCCGGTGCTGTTCACGCTGGCCGAGGACCTGTCGAAGATGGAGCTGCAGGTGGACGTCGACGAGGCCGACGTCGGCCAGGTAAAGGAAGGCCAAAAGGCCACCTTCACCGTCGACGCCTGGCCCGGCCGCCGCTACGACGCGGTAGTCACTCGGGTGAGCTACGGCTCGCAGGTAAAGGAGGGCGTGGTGTCCTATCAGACCGTGCTCGAGGTGAATAACAGCGATCTCAGTTTGCGCCCCGGCATGACCGGTACCGCCGAGATCACCACCCTGATTCGCGAGAACGCCTTGTTGGTGCCGGTCGCCGCGCTGCGGTTCACCCCGCCGGAGAAAGAGGCGCCTCAGAGACAATCGCGCAGCCTGCTGAACATGATGATGCCGCGACCCCCGCGGCAGGTGCCGAAAGCCCTTCCGCCTGGCGGCAGTCCGCGAGTGTGGGTATTGCGCGATGGTCAGCCGGTGGCGATCGAAGTTCGGACAGGCGCCAGCAATGGCCGGCAGACCGAGATCATTGGCGGACCGCTCGAAGCCGGGACGGAGGTAATCACGGAGGCCCTGGATACGCAGCAATGACCGACGCGGTGCCCCTGATCCGTTTGTCCGGCATCAGCAAAACCTATGGGCGAGGGCAGGCGGCTTTTCAGGCGCTGAAGGGCATCGACCTGGCCATCGATGCCGGCGAGTTCGTCGCCATCATGGGTCCCAGCGGCTCTGGCAAATCCACCGCGATGAACATTCTCGGCTGTCTCGATACCCCCAGCAGCGGCAGCTATGAGTTTCAGGGCATCCATGTCGAACAGCTGTCGCGCAACCAGCGCGCGCTGCTGCGGCGGCATTTCCTCGGCTTCGTGTTTCAAGGTTTCAACCTGTTGCCGCGCACCAGCGCGCTGGAGAACGTGGAGCTGCCGCTGATCTACCGCGGCGAGCCGGCTGCGGTGCGCCATGCTGCGGCCCGTGTCGCGCTGGCGCAGGTAGGCCTGGAGGGGTGGGAGCATCACACGCCGAACGAGCTGTCAGGCGGCCAGCAGCAGCGTGTCGCCATTGCCCGAGCCATTGTCACTCGGCCTCAGGTGCTGCTGGCCGACGAGCCGACCGGCAACCTGGATAGCCGTACCAGCCGAGAGATCATGGAGCTGATCAGCGGCTTCAACCGCGATCAGGGCCTTACGGTGCTGATAGTTACTCACGAGCCGGACATGGCAGCGTATGCCAAGCGCATCGTCCATTTTGTCGACGGTCGCGTGGCAAGCGACCAGCGCAGCGGGGAGGCGACGGACTGATGTTGTGGAACACGCTGCTGCTGGCATTGCGCGCCATCCGGCGTAACTTGATGCGCTCCTTCCTTACCATCCTCGGGATCGTCATCGGCGTGGCCGCCGTCATTACCATGGTCACCCTCGGCAATGGCGCCACCCGCTCGGTGTCCGCGCAGATTGCCAGCATGGGCAGCAATTTGCTGCTGGTGATTCCAGGCCAGCGCTTTGGTGCCGGCTCCGAGGGAGCGGCCAATTTCAAGAGCGCCGATGTCGAGGCTATCCGCAATCAGGTTACTGCCGCCAGGGAGGTTGTGCCGGTAGTGAACAAGGTGGCGACGGCGGTGTATCAGGCTAACAACTGGTCCACCGTGGTCAGCGGCAGTACCAACGATTATTTTTCCGAGGGCAACTGGGAAATCGCAGCCGGCCGCAACTTCAATGAAACCGAGGCGCGGGCAGGAAAGGCGGTGTGCGTGATCGGCGAAACCGTGCGGCAGAAGCTGTTTGGCCGGCAAAATCCGATAGGCAGCGAGATCCGTATCAAGCAGTTTGCCTGTGAAGTGATCGGTCTGCTCAAGGCCAAGGGCCAGTCGGCGATGGGCTCGGATCAGGACGATACGATCATCATGCCGCTGCGCACGGTGCAGCGGCGCCTCACCGGCAGTCAGGATATCAATCGGCTGCTTATTCCGATCAAGGAGGGCGCTTCTATGGACACCGCCAAGGAGCAGCTAACCCTGCTCTTGCGCGAGCGGCGCAACATCGTCCAGAACGAAGAAGACGACTTTCGCGTGCTGGACACGCGGCAGATCGCCGAGACCCTCACCGGCACCACCAAGGTGCTGACCATGCTGCTGGGCGCGGTGGCGGCGGTAAGTCTTCTGGTCGGCGGGATCGGCATCATGAACATCATGCTGGTGTCGGTTACCGAGCGGACCCGGGAGATAGGCATCCGTCTTGCCATCGGAGCGCTGGAACGGGAGGTGTTGCTGCAGTTCCTGATCGAAGCAGTCGTACTGTCGAGCCT
>DASULL010000458.1:0-2139 GCA_036278215.1 Gammaproteobacteria bacterium
GAACCATTCGATGGTGTTGCCTATGCTGTCGGTAGCGCCACTATCACTGAGCGGCGGGTAAGCGAGCCGCGGGCGACCGTCATCTGCATGCACGGCTACTGCGAAAACGCGCGCTATTTCACCCAGGCATATGCCGATCCCGGTATCCAGCTGATTCTGGTCAGCAGCGCTGACTACCATACCGGCTTGGCCGGTGCCGAGAGCCAGCAGGCTGCTTGGCCACACGTGCCGGATGCGCCTGCAGGCAGTATCGAATACGACGCCAGTGTATTGAACCAAGCACTGGAGCATCTGCCGAAGACCGATCATATTCGAGTGCATGGTCACTCGCGCGGCGGCGCAGTGGTACTGGAGGCAGCCGATCAGCGGCCGGACCTGTTCCAGGGGGTCGAGGTCATCCTGGAGGCGCCGGTCTTGCCGCAAGCCTCTCTGCCGCAGCCGGTTTCGACCTTGTTTTTCTGGATGTTTCCATTGCTGGTGCCGTTCTGGCGGCGCATGCCGATATCGCCATGGCTGATCGGCCGCTGGGGCTCGCTGGACGATCCGCGCAAGCGTGAGTTGATCGAATCGTTGCCGTTCTACGCCAAGCAGGTCACCACTCTGATCGTGAATCTGAAGTCGCTGGTGGAGTGGATGCGGGAGCGCAAGCTGGAGCTTTATCGCAACCTCGACTCCGGCATGATTCTCATTCCCGAGGACGATCAGGTGCTCGATGCCGATTCGATGCTGTGTAGCGCCAACAATGCCGGCTCGAAACTGCGTATCGTGCAGCTGAGCGGTGTCAGCCACTTCATACTGCTGGACCGTCCGGAGGTGTTGCCACCGCTGTGGCCGGAGCCGCAGAACCCAGGCGTTCTACCGAGCTTGGCCGACCGGGAAGCCTAATCATGGCCTATCGGCCAGCTAGGTTTTCCTTGCTTGACCGTCGGCGCGCTGGTCGCAAGCGCCCCTGTCCTGATGGACTGAACAGTGATCGTTGATCGCAAAGTCGCCGCCGTCACCGGCGCCGGTTCTGGCATCGGCCGCGCCCTCGCGTTGGCACTGGCCGAGCGTGGCTGTCGGCTGGCGTTGGCGGACGTGGATGCGGCCGGATTGGTGCAGACTGCCGCCGCAGCGGCCGCTCATGGAGCGCAGGTGACCACTGCTAGTGTCGATGTGGCCGATCGCGCTGCCGTGTACGCCTGGGCCGAGCAGGTACTGGCCGGCTATGGGCAGATCAACCTCATCTTCAATAATGCCGGGGTCGCGCTGTCCACTACCATCGAGGGCGCTGACTATGCCGACCTCGAGTGGATCATGAACGTCAATTTCTGGGGCGTGGTCCATGGCACCAAGGCGTTCCTGCCACATCTCAAGGCTTCCGGCGACGGCCATGTGATCAACATTTCCAGTGTGTTCGGCCTTTTCGCGCAGCCGGGCATGAGCGCTTACAATGCTTCCAAGTACGCGGTACGCGGCTTCACCGAAGCGCTGCGACAGGAACTGGAGCTGGAAGGTATGGGTGTCAGTGCTACCTGCATCCATCCAGGCGGTGTCCGCACCGCCATTGCCCGCAACAGTCGGGTTGCCGACAACATGCGGGCCATCACCGGCACAGACGCGGCGCGAGCTCGGGCGGCCTTTGAGAAGCTGCTGGTAACCACGCCGGAGCACGCCGCAAAACGTATCCTGAAGGCGGTCGAGCGCAACCAGCGGCGGCTGCTGATCGGCGTCGATGCTTACCTGCAGGATGCTATGCAGCGGTTGTTGCCGACCGCTTACCAGCGCATCCTGCTGGCTGCGCTGCGGCAGCGCCGCGCCGGCCGCCGTCCCGGCTGAGGCAGTTCAGCGAGCAACGGCGGACTGTTGTCGCCGACCCCGCCTCATTTTCCTGCCCTCTTCTAAGCGCTAGAAAACATTGATGATTTATCGAGGTTTTCTAGGGCAAGCCCTAGGGAGCCGCGGTTCCATCCTGCACCGGTCCAGGTAGATTGGGTGGTCTGCGCGACCAGCCTCGGCGCGGCGCGCAGACGATACGAAGCAGCGATCATAAGAACAAAGGTGGTGGGCGGTGGGCGTAGTCGATACTCAGCCGATAGAAAAAGAAGACAAGGCGCTGAAGGGGAGATCGGCTCGGCGCCGTGGCCAGGCAGTGCTGCA
>DASULL010000459.1:0-12996 GCA_036278215.1 Gammaproteobacteria bacterium
ATCCGATCCATCTTGGAATTATTATCGTCGTCAATGGCGCTCTTGGAATGTTTACCCCGCCATTCGGGTTTAACCTGTTTGTTGCCTCTGGGATTTCGAACATGTCGATAAACCGGATGATCCCAGGTTTGATGCCGTTCATTCTTATCAGCATTCTGATGGTTTTCCTGGTTACTTACTTGCCTTGGATCTCCATGGCTCTGATTCAGTTTTTGCACTGATTTGATGCGGCGCTGACTTGGCGCTGCGCTGCGGTCGCAAGATGAGGTGAGTGATGAGTAAGGCTCTGTCCCCCGCTGAGTACAACGGTCCTCCAATCCGCTGGACTCTGGAAGAACAGGTCAGGCAGGGGGTTGCGGCGGTGCTCGTGATCGACATGCAGGTCGATTTTGTTGCCGACAACGGTCGCTTGGCGCGCCGCGGGTTAGATATGTCGGCGGCGCAGAGCATTATTCCGCAAGTCAACGCTTTGGTTCGCGGCGCGCGTGCCGCCGAGGTGCCGGTCATCTGGGTGCGGACCAGTCACCGGTTCGCCGATTCGCCCCCGCCGTATCTGGCAATGTACGCGCCCGGTGGGCGCGATGGAAACTGGGATGAGAGCAGTCTGCCGGTGTTCGAGGGAAGTGCGGGTGCAGAGTGGCATCCAGACATAGAGCCTAGGCGCGATGATGAGGTGGAGGTCGTCAAGCGGGCTTACTCGGCATTTTACGGCACTCCACTGGCACAGATACTGTCCGCTCATGGCATACAGACGGTAATTCTTGCCGGCGTGAATACCAACGTCTGCATCCATACGACCGCGGCCGACGCCTTCTTCCTTGGTCTATACCCCGTGCTCTGCAGCGACGCTTGCGCCACGGCTGACAGCGCTATTCATGAAGCTTTTATGGCAACCCATCGGCGATTTTATGGCTTGACTCCGAGGCTTGCCGAATTGGAGGCGGCTTGGGGGCTGATGGCGGGAGCGGGGGTTGCGAAAAAGGCTTGACCTCGTTCCGCCGGGGCTTGAACTTTCTTGCTACGGGTGACTAAAAGTCAATCATATATGGCGAAATGATCGTTTGCCCGGCTCCTTGCCGTCTGAGATGCTCCTGCAAGCTGTCAGCGGAAGGTAAACAGTTTTTTAGGAGCCGGGATTGAAGACTAGTGAAGCCGTCGAATTGCGGGTCGCGCTTGCGGGCTATGGCGCGATCGGCAAGAAAGTTGCAGAAATGCTGGATCAGGGAATTGACGGCCTGCGCCTGGTCGCTGTATCCGCGAATAACGTTGCCCGGGCGGAAAAAAGCGTTGCAGCGTTACGTCATCCGGTGCCGGTCCTGCCGCTCAACCAACTGGCGGATGTCGCCGACGTGGTGGTTGAGTGCGCACCGGCGCATTTGCTGGCCGAAATCGCCCGGCCTGTACTGCGCGCCGGAAAAACCTTGGTGACGGTTAGTGTCGGTGCCCTGTTGCAGGCGCCGCAACTGGTCGACCTGGCAAGCGCCCATGGCGGGCGTATCCACGTACCTTCTGGTGCGCTGCTGGGGCTGGACGCTGTGCAAGCGGCTGCGCTTGGTGAGATTTACGAGGTCACCATGGAAACGCGCAAGCCCTTGCGCGGCCTGGAAGGCGCGCCCTTCATCGAAAGTAAACAGATCGACTTGAACAAGGTTGTCGAGCCGCTGCAGCTGTTTGAAGGCTCGGCGGCAGAAGCGATCAAGGGCTTTCCGGCCAACCTCAACGTCGCGGTAGCGCTGGGCATGGCGGGCGTCGGGCCGGAGAACACGCGCTTGCAGGTTTGGGCCGATCCGTCGGTCGATCGTAATACCCACACCATCAAGCTGCGCTCGGACAGCGCCGACCTGGAGATGGTGATCCGTAATATCCCTACCGAAGATAACCCGAAAACCGGGCGCATCACCGCACTCAGCATCGTTGCAGTGCTGCGGAAGATGTCGGCGCCGTTGGTTATCGGTACCTAGAAGGCCGAAAGCCTCCCAAACCAAGCCCTTCGTTATCTGGCGTAGGATCTTGGTCTGCGGTCGTTGCTAACTGTGGCTATCGTCATCTTCCCGCGGCGCGAGAGCCACAGTTTTACTGACGCCTCTTCACGGCTGCGGCAGCGAGTCTTGATGTTCCGGCTGCTGTCGGGTTGTTTGGTTCAAGCGCTGGCTTCAGCGCGCAGCCATTCGCGGAACGTGCGGATCTTGGGAAGATCCCAATGATGCTGCCGGCAGAGAAAATAGTAGGCGCCGCTACTTTTCACTCGATGGTCGATAGCAACGATTAAGCGCCGAGCGGCAAGATCCTGTTCGGCCAGAATGCGCGGCACCAGGGCGATGCCGTGACCTTGGGAGGCAGCTTCGAGAACCATGAAGAAATGCCCGAACGAAGCGCCCTGCCGTGATTCCGGTATCAGCCAGCCAATAGTCTCGAGGAAATCGGGCCAGGCGTTGGGGCGCGTTGCCATGTGCAGCAGCGTGAAGTTGCGCAGGTCCTCGGCCGACTGTATGCGCCGGCCGTCCGGCAGTATCTCGGGAGCGCAGACTGCAACCAGATCGTCGCTGATTAACTGTTCGGCGCGGACACCTTCCCAACTCTCAACCATGCTCAAGTCGATGCGCGGCCCGCTGTTGTTGCTGGCGCCAACCGGGCGGCCGACCCGGATCGCGACATCGATCTCGTCGCGCGTGAAGTCGACTGGCCGGATCGAGCTCACCATGTGAACTTCGATGCCAGGATGCAGTTCGGAAAATGCCACCAGACGCGGTACCAGCCACTTCATGGCGAAAGTCGGCAAAGTGCTGACTGTCAGGATGCCGCCGCCGCTGCGCGACATGATCCGCGTGGTCGCCTGCTCAATTTGGTCGAGAGCGTCGCGGACTGGGCCGAGCAGCGCCATGCCGTGGTCGGTAAGTTCAACGGCGCGGGTAAGGCGGTTAAAGAGCGGCACTTCAAGATAGTCTTCCAGTACTTTGATCTGCCGTGACACCGCCCCTTGAGTCACGAACAATTCCTCCGCTGCTTGGCGAAAGCTCAGATTGCGAGCCGCTGCCTCAAAGGTCCTCAAAGCATTGAGGGACGGCAGTTTGCGAGCCATAACGGTAAACCACGTAGCTTGTAGGAAATTTTCTGCAATGAGCTTAGCTCATGCGTCTTGGGTGTAAAGATCATTTGTCACTGAGCTCGCCTCTATTTATGGTTTACCTCCAATAGTCTCTTTTATGAGCAGCACGGCTTGGGCGGTGTGCGCCGATATGTGCTGCTTTTTCTTTTAAATCATGGGGTTGCTCGACGGCGACGGTTTCGGCCGTACAGCCCGCCCGGCCTGTAAGCAGGAGCGGAAAAGCGTTTTATGGGTTTCAGCGCAGCAGAGAAAGGAAAGGCGGCATGGATCTTGGATTGAACGAGCGTGTCGCTCTTGTGCTGGGAGCCGGTGGCGGCATCGGTGGCGAAGTGGCGGTTACCCTCGCTCGCGAAGGCGCAAAAGTGGCGATTGCCGATATCAACGCCGATGCGCTCAAAGCAACCGCGCAGCGTATAGAGGAAACCGGCGGCAAGGCACAGCAGATTATCTGGGATCTCTCCGACATCGACTCGATCGATAGCCGGATTGCCGCGATCGAAGCCGACTTGGGCAGCGTCGATGTGCTCGTCAACAACACCGGTGGCCCGCCACCGTCGCCCGCTTCGGGCGTCGCCGTTGACGACTGGCGCCGTCATTTCGATGCCATGGTGCTGTCGGTGGTCAAGATTACCGACCGGGTGCTGCCTGGCATGCGTGAGCGCCGCTGGGGCCGGGTGATCACCAGCGCCTCCTCAGGGGTGGTTGCACCGATTCCCCATCTTGGCCTCTCCAACGCCCTGCGGGCCGGGCTGGTGGGTTGGTCGAAGACGCTGGCGCGGGAGGTGGCAGCGGACGGCGTCACCGTTAACGTCATCATCCCCGGGCGCATAGCTACTGCACGGATCAAGGCATTGGACGAGGCGAAGGCCAAGCGGGAGAAGCGCTCGGTCGAAAGCGTGGTGGCGGAAAGCACCGGCTCCATCCCGGTCGGCCGCTACGGTACGCCGCAGGAATACGCCGACACCGTCGCGTTTCTCGCCAGTCGAAATGCATCCTATATCACCGGATCGATTATCCGCGTAGACGGCGGCTATATCCCGAGCATTTAAAGGAGACTTGTTGATGGATCAAGCCAAGAAAGACAGCATCCGGGAGCGCTTTAAAGTTCTCGACAGCGCCAACGTGTCGGATGTTCTGGATACGCTCGGTTATTACCATCAAGGACTGCATTCCGACTTTATCCCGTTTCCGCAGGACGGCGGCCGTCTGGCCGGTTGGGCATACACCATCCGTGGTCAGATGACCCCGTATGCGCAGGGCAACGGCGATCCGGAAAAAATGAAGGCCTGCGCCGGCGTGTCGCCCGGTGAGGTGACCGTATGGTCCGGTAATGGCGAAGGCATTTGCTACATTGGCGAGCTGATCGCGGTCGGCCTCAAGGAGCGCGGCTGTGTCGGCGCCCTGATCGACGGCGGTGTACGCGACGTGCGCTGGCTCAAGCATCACAACTTCCCGGTTTATGCCCGCTACCGCACGCCGGTCCAGTCGATCGGTCGTTGGAAGGTCAATGGCTATCAGGTTCCGGTGGCAATCCGCGGCGCCACCATGGGCTTCGTCGAGGTCAAACCGGGTGACTTCATCCTTGCTGATGAAGACGGTGCGATCGCCATCCCGGGCCATCTGGTGGAAGAGGTGCTGGTCAAGACGGAAGCCCTGACCAAGCAGGAAGTGCGGATTCGCGAAGAGTTGTCCTCCGGCCTCACCCTGGCCGATGCGCTGGCCAAGTACGGTAACGTTTAAAGCAGAAAACCCCATTGCCTGTCTGCAGTGTCTGCCTGCGCTGCAGACAGGCTCTTTTATTCTCTTCTACCGGCCCCGCTTGCCAAGCGGCTTGCTCAGCCCCGCTGGGTTGGTGCCACCCGCCTTTCTGGTCGCTGCCGCGACAGCCGGCCGGTAAGGCCGGCACAGCCCAAGGCGGCTGGCTAAACCGCCGCTCAGGCGGTGGCGCGCTAGCGCTCGTCGGCTGTTGTTAGGGGCTCTTAGCCAGGCTGCGAAGTCTGCGCAGCCTCCCTTGGTAACCCTGGTTGGCGCCGGGCAAGGATGCCACAGGGCAGCCAAGCTACCCGCCTTGACTGGCTGGCTACGCTCGATGAGCGAGCTGTGATGAGGGCGGGTAGGAGCCGCCTGTTGCGCTCGCTACTTCGGTCGTGCGTGCGGCTTCCGATCCGTTTTCTTCCGGCCCGGTCGAGTGGCATCGAACTGCTGTTCAGGCACATTGACATCCGGGTGCTGCGGCGGCGCATAAGGGTGCAGTTCCGGGTGCTCCTCGTTCGGGCGCTTGTGCTTGGAGGCCATGGTGTTTCTCCCATCAGGTACCAGCTTATGCACATGACGGCGCAGGTTTTAGCCCTCAAGGGAGGCTGGCGCCTAGCGTTGCAGGTCGGAGAGAGGGCGGTGTGAAACATGAGTCGTGAGGTCAGCTGGACGATAGGCAGGTGGCAGCCGCAACGGGCACGGCCGTGGTTTTTCGGCATCGCCTTATTGGTCGTCCTGGGCTGGTGGGTACAGGCTACGCTCGGCTGGCAGCAGGTGCTGCAGCCTTGGATGGTGATGCCGCCAAAGACCCTGCTCTGGGCCTCGCTGCTAGTACTGCTGAGCCATCTGTTGCGGGCGGTTCGGGTGTATGAGCAGTACGACGCCGCGGCCCGATTCGCGTTCCTGCCGCTGCTGCGGCTGACCGTGATCCATACCGCGATCAACAACCTCCTGCCCATGCGGCTCGGCGAACTGGCCTTTCCGCTACTCATGAAGCGTTACTTCAACGAGGGCCTAATGCGCAGCGGTTTTACCCTGGCCTGGATCCGGCTGCTGGATCTGCATTTTCTCGGCTTGATCGTTCTGTTGATGCTTGCACTGCGCGCTGGCGCTTGGGCCTGGCTCGTTCCGCTGGGCTGGCTGCTGAGTCTGCCGGGGCTGCATCTGGTTCGCGGCTATCTGCTCGGCGGGTTGCATGGTCGGCCCGGCCGGCTGGCTGCCTTGCTGTACCTCGCCTTGGAACAGGCGCCGGCCGATTTTGGCCGGCAAGCCCGCTGTTATTTCTGGACCGCGGCTGCTTGGTCAGCCAAGGTCTGCGCATTTGTATTGATACTGCTGCATTTCCTCGACCTGCCATCATGGCAGGCAGTAGTGGGCGTTATCGGCGGTGAGCTGAGCAGCGTCCTGCCGGTCCACGGAATTGCCGGCGCGGGCAGCTACGAAGCGGCGGTAGTGCTCGCTCTGCTGCCGCTGCAGGTAAACGCCGATCAGGCTTTGCTGGGCGCGGTGAATCTGCATTTGTTTCTGCTTGCTACCACCACCGGCCTGGGGCTGCTGGCCCTGCTGTTGCCGGTAAGGCGGGCGGTGACGCCATCTATTTAGAGATGCTTAGCCTCCGCTGCTTGGCCGAATTACCTCGGGCGGCGATGTGCACGCGCAGCGGCTATCTTTCTCTAAGTCGCGGACCCAACAAGTAAGCATGTCCACCACCAGCACATTCATGCCGAAAAGTCTCTCCGTGGTGATTCCCATGTACCAGGAAGCCGGTAACGTGGACCGCTTGCTTGCCCGCGTGCATGAGGGGCTGCGCGATTATCCGGGGCCTTGGGAGCTGATTTGCGTCGACGATGGCAGCACCGACGGTACTGGCCGGCTGCTGCAAACCGCCGCCGCCCGGTTTGGCAGCCATGTGCGGATCATTGGTATGCGACGAAACTTTGGCCAGACTGCGGCGATGCAGGCCGGAATCGATGCCGCCCGCGGCGAACTGGTTGCTACGTTAGATGGCGACTTGCAGAACGACCCGGCCGACATTCCGCGGATGGTGAAGGAGCTGGAACAGCGCGACCTTGATCTGCTGCAAGGCTGGCGTCGCCAACGCCAGGATGGGCTGCTGCTGCGCCGGCTCCCGTCGCGTCTGGCCAATGCGCTCATTGCCCGCGTTACGGGAGTGCGCCTGCATGACTATGGCTGCAGCCTGAAAATTTATCGCAGGGAGGTGATTGCGCAGGTGCGGCTATTCGGGGAAATGCACCGCTTCATTCCGGTGTGGGTTGCCAGCGTCACCGCGCCCAGTCGTATCGGTGAGACTGAAGTGAGGCATCAGGCGCGCCAGGCGGGGGTATCAAAGTACGGAATTTCGCGCACTTTTCGGGTGGTGCTGGACCTGCTGGCGGTATTCTTTTTTCTCAAGTACCGGGCGCGGCCGGGGCATTTTTTCGGCTCGATCGGCCTGCTGTTCGGCTGTGTTGGCGGGCTGCTGCTGGCCTATCTCGCTGTGCTCAAGTTTGGCTTTCACCAGGACATAGGGGATCGTCCGCTATTCTTAATCGCCATCTTGATGGTGGTGGCCTCGGTACAGTTTCTTACTACCGGCGTGCTGGCGGAGATGCTAAGCCGGACTTTCTTCGTTTCTTCCGGTGCCCCGGCGCATAGCGTTGCGACAGCAGACGATGCCCAGGCGGCCGGCTGGCACACTCCACCGGCGCAGGAATCGGTCGAAGCGGCGCCATAGCAACGCCGCGGTGGATCGGCGTTCCGGCCAGTCACTCTGCGCCTTTATATCGGGCAGGTAGCTTTCAGCCGCGATAGTGCGCCACCGGCAGCTTGACCTGGCGGTCCAGGCCGCCGTCGCGCTTTCGTACATCGAAGCTGCGGCGGGGTGCAGCCGCCGCCTGATGAAGAAGCGGCCGCCGCGCTTAAGCGGGAAATCGCACCAGGGCAACCATGAGGCAATCGGTGGCGCGGACGCCATCATGGTACGGCGGCTAACTCCCAGCTATCTGGGCGCTGGCATTTCCGACTGGGGCAGTGCGATCCAGCAGATTGTCTTTATTGGACTTTTTTGCTCAATCTCCCGCCGCCTCTTCGCCTGAATATGTGGGATGGTGGAGCAATGAGAGGCAGCGAAAAGCATCCCAATGACGCTTTCGCAACGCTTATCCAAGGCGGAGGGTTTGGCCTTAAGGTATACGCAATCGTTTTGGTTTGTCTTGCTTCTAATGCTGCAAAAACAAGTTCACTTCTAATGCTGAGTGGTGTTAGTGTGGCGCCAAAATAAAACCGCGAGCGTTCGAATGGGCATGGCGGTCTTGGGTCTAATAAAAAACAACAAAAACAATACCCTGGCAGCCGCAGCAGCGATGCCAACAACTAAAGAAGCGTCCAGATATCCGGTGCTATTCCATGCGCGATCTCGATCCGGGCAGGCGCGGTAGTCCATACGTGCATGGATCGTCTGGCGTTAGGCGCCGGTACTTCGCTGTGGCAGTGTTGGAAGGGCACATGCAACGAGTTTTCCCCAAAGAGAATCACGGATGATTCATTCGCGCGAGCCGCTCTCGGATAAAGAATTCTTTGCCGACGCTTTGGCGTCGATCGCCCCATCCTTAACCAGTCGACCGGCGCTGGCGGCCGCTTGTTGTGCCGCCGAGGTATTTCTACAGACTAAGGCCCGGCCGCGGTTGGCGGAGGATCTCGTTTGGTAACAAGAAGCCGCGTCAGCGGGCATGTTGATAAAGATAGAACGAGGAGTGCCAATGAAGACAGCAACACTGTTGCGGGGATTGGGTTCTCTTTTGGGTATGGCGCTGCTGCTGGGAGGGTGTGGCGGTGACGATTGGGGCGATGGGGGCGCCTGGACCAAGCAGCTGGGCGCGGCGGGTGCTTTGACTGAGTCCCGCGGCGTCGCCACCGATGCGAGCGGCAACGTCTATGTGGCCGGCCAGACCACGGGCGGTCTCGACGGCAACGTGCAGACGGGCATCCATGAACTCGTCCTGGTGAAATACGATGCCGCCGGCACCAAGCTCTACACCCGGCAGCTGGGCGCGGCGGGCGCTAGCATCTGGGTCTCCAGTGTGGCCATCGACGTCCACGGCAACGTCTATGTGGCCGGCACGACCAATGGCAGCCTCGATGGCAACGTGAAGACGGGCGCCTATGACCTCGTCCTGGTGAAATACGATGCCGCCGGCACCAAGCTCTACACCCGGCAACTGGGCGCGGCGGACGCTGGCACCTGGGTCTCCAGTGTGGCCATCGACGCCCACGGCAACGTCTATGTGGCCGGCCAGACCAATGGCGGCCTCGATGGCAACGTGAAGGCGGGCACCTATGACCTCTTCCTGGTGAAATACAACGCCGCCGGCACCAAGCTCTACACCCGGCAGCTGGGCGCGGCGGGTGTTTTGACTGAGCCCCGCGGCGTCGCCACCGATGCGAGCGGCAACGTCTATGTGGCCGGCCAGACCGATGGCGGCCTCGATGGCAACCCGCGGATGGGTTTCCAGGACCTCTTCCTGGTGAAATACGCCGCGGATGGCAACAGACTCTACACCCGGCAGCTGGGTGTGGCGGCGGCTTGGACCAGGGCCTTCAGTGTGGCCACCGATGCGAGCGGCAACGTCTATGTGGCCGGCCAGACCACGGGCGGCCTTGATGGCAACGCGCAGACGGGCCACAGCGATCTCGTCCTGGTGAAATACAACGCCGCTGGCACCAAGCTCTACACCCGGCAGCTGGGCGCGGCGGGGACTTCCACCGCAGCCTACGGTGTAGCCACCGATGGGCACGGTAACATCTATGTGGCCGGCACGACTAATGGCGGCCTCGATGGCAACCGGCGGATGGGTTCCCAGGACCTCTTCCTGGCGAAATACGCCGCGGATGGCAACAGACTCTACACCCGGCAGCTGGGCGCGGCGGCGGCTTGGACCAGTGCCTCCAGTGTGGCCACCGATGTGAATGGCGACGTCTATGTGGCCGGCACGACCAATGGAAGCCTCGATGGTAACCGGCGGATGGGTTCCCAGGACCTCGTCCTAGTGAAATACGACGCGGCCGGCACCAAGCAATAGCAGACCGCGACGGCTGCGGGTGGGGCGATGCGAGGGCGTCGCCCCACCTCGGTGCACCATATTCCTGAGACGGATAGTCCTCAACCGCGATATTGCGCCACCGGCACGCCCGGCACATCTACCTCGATGGCAAACACACCTCCAGACAGCGGCCACTGGGCCAGCTGCTCGGCCGAGAGGCCGTGGCGGATCGAGGTGATGAAGATGGTTTTCATATCCGGCCCGCCGAAGCAAGGACAAGTCGGGCGCGGCACAGGCAGCTTGATCTGGCGGTCAAGGCGACCGTCAGGCGACCAACGGTTCAGCACGCCGGCGGAAACTCCGGCGCTCCAGTAATAGCCTTCCATGTCGGTGGCGCCGCCGTCGGGGCGGCCGGTTTCCGGGCCGCTAGCAAGCACCCGCCGATTGCTGATGGTGCCGCTGGCGGAATCGTAGTCGTAAGCATGTATCACCTCGGCGGCGGTATCCGAGTGGTACATGGTCTTGCCGTCGGCGCTCCAGGCGAGGCCATTGGAGATGGTGAGGCCGCTGAGCACCTGATGGCAGCTGTGATCAGGATCCAGCCGGTAGAGCCCGCCCAACGGGCGGTTGTGCCGCTCATGGTCCATGCTGCCGACCCAGAAGCGGCCATCCGGTGAAACTTTGCCGTCGTTGAGGCGGGTGGCCGGCTGGTCGTCTTCAGGGTCGGGGGCCAAAAAGGTGAGGGCGCCGGTCTCGAAGTCCAGCAGGTGCAGGCCATTGCGCAATGCCAACACCGCGCCGCCGCCGGCACGCAAGCCAAAGGAGCCGATCAGTTCCGGCAGCCACCAGCTTTGGCGTGTACCGGTAGCCGGATCCAGCCGGTACAGCGCCGGCGCCAGCACATCGACCCAGTACAAGGCCTGCTCTTTCGCCGACCACACCGGTGATTCGCCGAGCGCAGTTCTGGCATCGAGGATACAGCGGACTTCGCTCATGACCGTCTGCTTCCGCCGTTGTGGGTTAGCGCTTGATCTATATTCATGCGGTATCTCCGGCGTGGAGTTGTTCGGGCGCGTGCGATCCGGCACGCTGGCAGCCTACTGCAAAAACATGGGCGCGGCAGCAAGGAGGGACCAGTATGGATGACGCTTTATTGAAGGTCCGCTGGGATGAGCTCGTTACTGCCTGTGGACTGAGCCTCGAGAAAGCGGAGCGGTATTACCACGGCCTGCTGCGGGCCTATAGCGAGCCGCACCGCGCCTACCACAACCCCAACCACCTGCAACATGTCTTTGCCGAGCTGGAGAGCGCCGGCGTCGCCGATACGGCGGTCGCCTGGGCGGTCTGGTACCACGATGCCATCTACCGCCCCGGCGCCAAGGATAACGAGGCCCGCAGCGCCGATCTGGCGCGGCAGGAGATGAAGGCGTTGGGACTGGCGCCGGATCTGGTCGGGCGAGTGGCGCAACTGATTCTGGCGACTCGCAGCCATCAGGGAGCAGCAGCGGATACGGTGGAGGCGCTGTTCCTGGACGCAGACCTTGCCATCCTCGGCGCCGCCCCCGACGAGTACGACAACTATAAGCGCGCCATTCGAGCGGAGCACGGCAACGTGCCAAGCCTGCTCTACAATCGGGGGCGAAGGCAGTTTCTCCGGCAGATGCTCCAGCGGCCACGGATTTTCCATAGCGACCACTTCTATGCCCGCTATGAACAGCGGGCTCGCGCCAACATGGCGGAAGAACTGGCCGGATAAGAGCTGGCGCGCCAGCATGTTTGGGGGGATGACCAATGCGTAAAACCATTCTTATTACCGGCGCCAGCTCCGGCCTGGGGGAGGGCATGGCGCGCGCGTTTGCCGCGCGCGGTCGCAACCTGGCGCTCAGCGCCCGTCGGGTCGAGCAACTGGAGCGGCTGCGGCAGGAACTGCTGGCTCAATATCCCGACATCCGCATCTCGGTACGTCAGCTGGATGTGAACCAGCACGCCCAGGTCTTCGAGGTGTTCGAGGCTTTCGCCACTGAGTTCGGCGGGCTGGACCGGGTGATCGTCAATGCCGGCATCGGCAAGGGTCAGCGCATCGGCACCGGCGGCTTTGCCGATAATCTGGCGACTATCCAGACCAACTTGGTCGCCGCCCTGGCCCAATGCGAGGCCGCCATCGGCATTTTCCGCCGACAGAACAGCGGTCACCTGGTCACTATGTCGTCGGTTGCCGCGCTGCGCGGCTTTGCCGGCAGCATGACCGCCTATTCAGCCAGCAAGGCGGGGCTGGCGACTCTCAGCGAAGGCATTCGCGCCGATCTGCTCAACACCCCGATCAAGGTCACCACTATTTATCCTGGCTACATTCGCACCGCGCTCAACGCCGGCGCCAAGCGCCTGCCGTTTGCGGTGGATGCGGCAACCGGGGTCCGCGCCTTGATCAAGGCAATCGAGCGCGAGCCGAGCCAAGCTTATGTGCCGGGCTGGCCGTGGACGGCGGTCGGCTTCCTCCTGCGACGGCTGCCGCTGAGGATGATTCGGGGATGAGGCGGAGCGATGTGCCTGCCTGAGCATTGGCGGGAAATGCGCGTGAATCCATGGGCTGCGCGGCGTGGCTACGCTTTCTGAGCGTGCCCCGCTGTCTGGTCGGCCGGTTGTAAGCGCTCCAGCGCCTGCCGGTACAGCAGCCAGGCCGTGCCGCCCGCCGCCAGATTGCCCAGCAGCGCGCCGGCATAGAGGCCATTCATGCCAGCTAGCTGCGCTCCCAACCACAGCGCCGGCAGGTAGCAGACGAACAGGCGCAGACTGGAAATCAGCACCGCGCGCAGCGGCAGGCCCAGGGCGTTGCAGACCGACACCATGATCATGCAGACGCCGAGCGCGCCGTAGCTGAGCGGTAGGAGCAGAAGATAGGTGCGCAGCAGCGCGGCGACCTCCGGCTCCGGGGCCAGCAGCCCAGGCAGCAGCCCACTGACGGCCAGCCAAGCCAGCGCCACTGCCAGCTGCAGCCCCAGCACAAAGCGCACCGCTAGCTTGACCAGGGAGTGCACCTTGTCCAACTCGCCCGCGCCGAGCAAGCGGCCGACCATGGGCGGCAGCGACATGGTCAAG
>DASULL010000460.1:0-3110 GCA_036278215.1 Gammaproteobacteria bacterium
AAGGTCTGCTCGTCGGGGATGTTCTCCGCTTTCAGATCCAGGCCGGTGACACCGCGGATGCCCGGCATATCGCCCGGCAGATGGTACGGCATGCAGCAGTAGCCAAGATCCGCCAGCGGATGGCCGAGGGTGGAAAGCTCCCAGTCCAGCACCGCAATGACCTCGGGCCGGGTTGGATGCAGCATCAAGTTGCCGAGGCGGAAATCGCCATGAGCGATAGTAGTCTCATCGCGCTCGGGCGCATGCGCCGGCAGCCACTGCATCAGCCGCTCCATCGCCGGCAGGTCGCCGGTCTTGGAGGCCTCATACTGCTGCGACCAGCGATTGATCTGCCGCTGCACATACTGATCGGGACGGCCATAGCCTTCCAGGCCGACTGCCTGCCAGTCGACCCGATGCAGCTTAGCGAGCGTATCCGCCATGGCTTCGTAAATGGCCCAGCGTTGCTCTTTGGGAGCATTGGGCAGCGCCGGGTGTTCGAGCACCCGGCCTTCGACGAAGTCCATCACGTAAAACGCCGTGCCGATAACGCTGTCGTCCTCGCACAGCAGGCGCGTGGTCGGCACTGGCACATCGGTCTGTTGCAGCGCTTCGATCACCCGATACTCCCGCTCGATCTGGTGAGCCGAGGGCAGCAGCTTGCCGGGCGGTTTCTTGCGCAGCACGTAGCGCCTGCCGCCGGCCTCGAGTAAGAAAGTCGGGTTCGATTGACCGCCCTGGAACTGTTTGACGCTGAAGCTTTGCTCGACGCCTTCCAGTTGCGGCCGCAGATACTCGCGCAGAGCGGTTTCATCGAAGCGGTGCGCCGGCAGGACATCCACCAGGCCGGCAGGCAGATTGGTTGCGTTGCTCATCAGATGATCGTCTCCCCACCATCGGCAACCAGCACGTGGCCGGTGACGTAAGCGGATGCGTTCGACGCCAGGAACAGCGCCACTCCGGCGATATCCTCCGGCTCGCCGATCCGCCGCAACGGCGTGGCATTCTCAGCCCGCTCCAAGCGCACCGGATCTTCCCACAAGGCGCGGGCGAAGTCGGTTTTGACCAAGCCCGGCGCAATCGCGTTGACTCGGATCTTCTTCGGTCCCCACTCGGCAGCCAGGTTGCGGGTCAAGCCGATCTCAGCGGCCTTGGAGATACCGTAAGCGCCAATCGTAGTGTTGGCCCGTAGCGCAGCAATACTCGATACCAGAATGACGGAGCCGCCGCCGTTTTCCGCCATCAGCGGCAGCACCATGTTGCATAGCCAGAACGTACCGCGGACGTTGGTGTCCATGATCTTGTTCCAGGCGTCGTCGCTCAGCTCCGACATCGGCCCATAAGTCGGATTGGTGGCGGCGTTGCACACCAGAATATCGATCTTGCCCCACTTCGCGACCGTCTGATCGACCAGCTTCTGCAGATCTTCCTTGCGGCCAACGTGGCAGGGAATGGACAACACGTCGTAGCCGGCTGCCTGCATCTCGGCGGCGACTTCGTCACAGGCTTCCTGCTTGCGGCTGGAAATGACCACCTTGGCGCCGGCACGGGCGTAGTACTCGGCAATCGCGCGACCGATGCCTCGGGTAGAGCCGGTAACGATCGCGACTTTATCTTTCAAATCAAACATTGGTTTTTCCTTCGAACTTGGCGGCAGAGCGCGGCCATCAGGCGCCGCGGCTGCCCTTGTAACCGTGCTTGGCCAGCTCGTAGCGGCCGATTGCACGCAGATGCACTTCGTCCGGACCATCCGCAAGACGCAGCGTACGGGCATTGGCATAGGCGGCAGCCAGGAAGGTGTCCTGCGATACGCCGGCGCCGCCGTGCACCTGGATAGCCCGGTCGATCACGTTACAGGCCATGGTCGGGGCCACCACCTTGATCATGGCGATCTCTGTCCGAGCGACCTTGTTGCCGACCGTGTCCATCATGTGGGCGGCCTTCAAGGTCAGCAGTCTGGCCTGCTCGATCTCGATCCGCGAGCGGGCGATATCCTGCTGCAGCAGCGCACCGTGCTCGGCCAGTGGCTTGCCGAAGGCGACCCGCTTGATGGCGCGCTCGCACATCGCTTCGATGGCCCGCTCGGCCAAGCCGATCAGCCGCATGCAGTGGTGGATACGGCCCGGCCCGAGGCGGCCCTGAGCGATCTCGAAGCCCCGGCCCTCGCCGAGCAGCATGTTGCTGGCCGGCACGCGGACGTTGTCGTAGTGGATCTCGGCATGGCCGTGCGGCGCATGGTCGTAGCCGAAGACGGTGAGATGGCGGGTGATCTTGACGCCCGGGGTATCCAGCGGCACCAGAATCATCGACTGCTGCTGATGCTTGGGCGCCGACGGGTCGGTCTTGCCCATGACGATGGCGATCTTGCAACGCGGATCGTTACCGCCGGAGGACCACCACTTGACGCCGTTAACGACATATTCGTCGCCTTCGCGGCGGATTTCGCACTGGATATTGGTGGCATCGGAGGAGGCCACGTCCGGCTCCGTCATGGAGAAGCAGGAACGGATCTCGCCGGCGAGCAGCGGTTTCAGCCAACGCTCCTTCTGCTCCTCAGTGCCATAGACCGAAAGGACTTCCATATTGCCGGTATCGGGCGCGGCGCAGTTGAAGATCTCCGGAGCGATCGGCGAACGCCCCATGACTTCGCAGAAGTGCGCGTACTCAAGGTTGGTCAACCCAGCGCCGTATTCTTTATGTGGAGAAAACAGGTTCCACAGACCTTGCGCCCTGGCCTTCGCCTTCAGTTCTTCGATGATGCTCGGGGTGATCCAGGGATCGTCCTGACTGGCATGCTGCTCGCGGTACACAGCTTCGTTCGGGTAAACATACTGGTCCATGAACTGAAGCAACTTCTCATGAAGCATCTTCGCCTGACCTGTCAGTTCGAACATCGATTTTCTCCTCATGTTTGAAGCGCTGCCTCGCGCAGCACCCCGATGATCAGTCACTCTCGCCGGCCATGTTTCCGCTGCGGCACCTAGCGCCACCTCGGTGAATCTTCTGCGGCAACCGAGCCTAGTGCCGGCGCAGAACGCAGTCAGGCACCGCCTGTTTGATGAACCAACCGGATTACCAGTCGACCTCAGCAAGAGCGTAAGCACCTCGCCTAGCGGGAGCGCCGGAAAATC
>DASULL010000461.1:0-3912 GCA_036278215.1 Gammaproteobacteria bacterium
ACGTGCTTGACGTCGCTCATGTTCCAAGCCGTCATCAGCAGCAGCGCCGCCAACGCGCTCATCGGCACATACGCCAGCAGCGACGCCAGGCTGACGATGGCGACCAGGACCACCAGCGCGTGGACCATGGCGGCTACCGGCGAGCGGGCGCCAGCGCGGACTGCGGCGGCGGAGCGGGCGATCGCCGCGGTGGCGGTGATACCGCCGAAGAACGGCGCGACCACGTTGCCTATGCCCTGGCCGATCAACTCCGCATTGGGGTTGTGACGGGTACGCATGGAGTTATCCACCACCACCGCACACAACAGCGATTCGATCGCCCCTAGCATGGCAATAGCGAATGCCGGCCCCAACAGCCCGCGAAAGGTTTCCAGATTCAGCGACAGCGGCTCGCCCTTGGGACCAGCCCACTCCCAGGGCCAGACGAAGCTGGGTGGGGTGGAGGGAATGCCCGGCAGAATCTGACCGTCCAGGCTGTGGCTGAACTGCGAGCCAATGGTCGCCACGGTGAAGTCGGGCAAGGCTTGCATACCGAAGTATGCCAGCAACGCCGCAACGAACACCGCCACCAAATGCGACGGCACCGGCGTTTTCAGCCGCGGCCAGACGATCATGATCGCCAGAGCGATGCTGCCGATGGCGATATCCCCCCAGTTGGCGGTGGGGAAAGCCGCGGTCAGCATGCGGATACGCTCGAAGAAATTCGCTGGGGTACCCTCCAAAGTCAGGCCGAAAAAGCTATCGACCTGCAGCAGGGCAATTACCACGCCGATGCCGAGGGTAAAGCCGGTTGTCACCGGGTGCGGAATATACTCGATCAACCGCCCCAGCCCCGCCGCCCCCATCGCCAGCAGCATAACCCCAGCCATGACCGTCGCCAGCAGCAGCCCGGCGACGCCGTACTGAGCGGTGATCGGGTTGAGAATAACGATGAATGCCGCTGTTGGCCCCGACACGCTGCCGCGCGAGCCGCCGAACAGCGCGATCAGAAAACCGGCGATGATCGCCGTGTACAAACCATGTTGCGGTGGTACCCCGGCGCCGATGGCAAGCGCCATCGCCAGTGGCAGAGCGATGATACCTACCACGACACCGGCCAGTACATCGGCAACGAACGTCTGCCGGCCGTAACCTTCCCGCAACGCCTCGCGCATCGCGGTCGCAATAGGAAGAGACGCGAGCCGGGAACGAACTTCGCCCAATGTAGTGCACCTCTTAACGAATTAAAGAACGAAAGCTCCGCGCTTAGGCGGAGCAGGCGAAATTATACTGCGCCGCGGGTTCCCTGCTTCGTGAATCCTTGCAGCCTTCGTTCACCCCTCCCTCCATGCTGACCACGCTGCGAGCCTCTCCCGCTCCCTTAATTCTTGAGTTACGGACCTAAACCGACCGCTTATCGGCCAGCGGACAAGCGTCACCTTGCCGCTCTTCACACGCCCGATAGTAGATAAGAGCGGTCAGCACTTCGGCACAGAGGCTATCGCCAGCGCTGGCCGCACGTCGATGCCGCACGCTGGCTCGCAGATGGGGGCGTGGTCTAGCTAAAACAGCCGCTTTATGGCGACCAAGCACGCCTGCAGGGAGGCTCGGCCGTTCCCGATGGGCGCAAGGCTACGCCGCGAAAAATCCGGGAAGGGGGTCTTGTCGATTCGCTCGCGGCTGAAGTTTACCGACCAGTTCGCACCGGCGGTCGCCGGAAGACCTCTTCGGCTAGCGCCGTCTCGTCGGGCAGCCCGACCAGCATACGCACGCGGCCGCTGGCATCGCGGTAGAACAAAGTCGGGGTAACCTGGACCGCCAGCCGCTGCATCAATCGGTTGTTGCGCTCCACCAACTGATGGATCTCTGCGGGAATCTCAGGGAGAGACCGCGATTCACCCTCCGCGCTCCAGCGCAGCGGCGGCCGTAGGGCGGCGACCGGATCGGCGGCAGCGTAAATCTGCGCTGCCTTTCTCTTGCTGGAGGAGTGCATGACTCCTACCACGATATGGCGAAGCTGGATCCCGCGCTCCAGATAAGGTCGGGCACTCTGCCAGAGCGCGTGGCAATAGGGACAGTTGGGATCGCTGAACACGTAGACAATCTGATTCGGCTTGGCCGAGCCTTCGGCGATCCAGTCGGCCTGGCCGAGCTGCAGCCACAGCCCCTCCAAATCGGACGGCGGCAAATACCGCTCGAAATGCTGCTCGGTTACATCCTGGCCGAAGATATCCAGCATGCGCCCGACAATCACGTGTTCGCCGTCCGGCGTCAGATACAGCGCCACCGCTTCACCTGCCTGGCGCCCGACATAGCCGGTCATGCCACCCGGCGCGGCAAAGCGGCCAGCTATTTCGGTCCCCCGGGCGATCAGAGCCTGTACCGGCTCCGGATAATCGAAATCAGCGGCGGTGGTCAGTGTCGGGCTGGCGACCAGCCCCAGCAGCAGTGTGAGCAGCGCTTTCAGGTCTTTCATCCGAACCGTCAAATGACAAGGCCCCGACCCGGGGCCTTGGATGGTGATGCAAAAGCAACGCCGATCTGGTTATTTCACCTGCCCCAGGTACTTGTCCAGGCGTTCCTTGTTCATGGCGATGGATGCCTTGAAGGTTTCGGCGGCGCCCTTGGCTTCGGCCAGATTCTGAGCCTCGCCGACCTGGATCACGCCGATCATGCCCAGCATGACGTGCGGCGTGCACTTGTAGACATACACTCCCGGCGTGTCGAGCTTGACGCTGACGGTCTGCCCCATTGCGCCATCCCAGGTCTTGGCACCTTGCGGCACATAATGGGAAGCCGAGTTATGGCCAGGGTCGGTCGACTCGAAAATCACCGTATCGCCCGGCGCCACCTTCAGAAAAGCGGGCTCGAACACCATCATCCCGTCAGCGCCGTTATTGCGCATCTTGACGGTGTGCTCGGCGGCCAGCAGCGGCGAACCCACAGCCGTCAAACCAAACAGCAACGAAACAGCCAAACGCCTGAACATCTGCTTACTTCCTTCTATCGGTACAGATACAAACCAGGTTGAAAGCTCTTTTACTGGAGTGCCTGCTGGCGGAGGCCTGTTACAGCGCCTCCATCTCCAATTCCATCTGCACGGCGTCCAGGCCAGCCTGGGCGCACTTTTCGTCCAGCTCGCCGGATGGTGCGCCACTGACGCCGACGCCGCCGATGGTGGCGCCACCAGCGACGATCGGCAGGCCGCCAGCGGCGGGCAGAACTCCGCTGACCTTCGCTACCGAGAAGGGCGCGGTGAACTGTTTTGCCAGCTCGGAGGTAGGAGAGCGGAAGCTCATCGCGGTATAGGCTTTCTCCCGGCTGACGGTCAGCGGCAGATCGGTGGCCAGCACGTCGCGCAGGACCACCTGCGGATGACCGGCCCGGTCAACCACGGTAACCACTACCTGTACCCCTTCGGCACGGCACTGCTCGATCGTGCCCTGGGCGATCTTCAGGGCTGCTTCCAGAGTCAGGCGTTTAACGTTGATCAACATTGGCTCGGCCTTAGGCTCGGCCGCCAGAGCTGTACCACCGACCAGAACGGCGCACAGGAAACCGCTTCGGATAAAGTTCTTTATCATGCTTACCTTCCCCCTAAAACATCCTACGACTCCGCCCGCCCCCAAAGCGAAGCCACCCGCCGTGAAGCAACTCACGGCTGCCGATCTCAGGGCCGCACGTAGGTGTAGCCCTGGCGGTCCAACTCGACGATCCGGGCAATGCCCGAGGCAACGGTAACGACTCCGCTGGTCAGCTCAGGCCGCTTGCCCGTTCTGCGCTCGATAGCAGCCATGGTGTTTTCGCAGGCGCTGAAGCGGACATTCTGCGCGGCCATACTTCTTACTCGGCTGGCAAGCGGGTTCTCCGCTGTCAACAGGGCAAGGCCGGGGCCATAAGCGACGACTTCGATCTGGACCTTGTCCATGCCAC
>DASULL010000462.1:0-4969 GCA_036278215.1 Gammaproteobacteria bacterium
CGACAACCGGGTCGTGGTCTATTCGGGTGACGACCAGGCCAACGACTACATCTACAAGTTCGTCTCCGACGGCTTCTACGACCCCAGCAACCCCAGCGGCAACCGTGAGTTGCTCGACAGCGGCAAGCTGTACGTCGCTCGGTTCGAGGATGGCGCGGCCAGTGGCGACTTCATGGGCGTCGGCGAGTGGATTCTGCTCGATAAAAACGAGAACCCCATCCTTAAAGCCGATGACGCCACCTTTCCCGACCAGGCCGCCGTGCTGATCAAGGCGCGCCTGGCCGCCGACGTAGTCGGCGCAACGCCGATGGATCGGCCGGAATGGGTTACGGTGCATCCGGAAACCGGCGAGGTGTACTGCACCCTGACCAACAACAGCGGCCGCAAGGAAGCCGATATCGACGACGCCAACCCGCGCGCCGGCAACCGCTACGGCCAGATCGTCCGCTGGCGCGAAGCCGGCGGCGACGCCAAGGCGCTCACTTTCGAGTGGGATCTGTTCGTGCTCGCCGGCAACCCGGGTGTCTACCCGAACGATCTGCGCGCCGGCTCCGACAACGTGACCGTCGACAACACCTTCAACAGCCCCGACGGCCTTGCCTTTGATAAAGACGGCCGACTGTGGATACAGACCGACGGCAACTTCAGCAACGCCGGCGATTACGCTGGTCAGGGCAACAACCAGATGCTGGCCGCCGACCCGGTCAGCAAGGAAATCCGCCGCTTCCTGGTCGGTCCGTCCGGCTGCGAGATCACCGGCATCACCTGGAGCCCGGATTACACCACCATGTTCATAGGTGTGCAGCATCCGGGCGAGGTGGGCAGCCATCCGCGCCGGCCTAACCCGGGCAGCTTGAGCATGGATGAGTACCTGGCACAGAACTCCACCGCCTTTACTGAGTGGCCGAAGTCTCAGTGGTCGGATGTGGTCGGCGGCGGCCGGCCGCGCTCGGCGGTGGTAGTGATCAGCAAAGACGATGGCGGCGTGATCGGTACTTAGCCGCTTGAGGCTCAGTCTGGCGCTGAGCGAAGGCTGACAGAGCAAGCTCCCGCGCGCTTCCATGGATGGAATCGCCTGGGAGTTTTTCATTGGCAGCGCTGGTGGGCCCGATGGCCGGACCAAGCTCAAGGGAGGATTCGCAAAAGAAATGGTGCCGAGGGCGAGAATCGAACTCGCACTCCCTTTCGGGAACCGGATTTTGAGTCCGGCGCGTCTACCTGTTCCGCCACCCCGGCATGAGGGCAGGGCCTGTTTACCAAGCCTAGGCGGCGAAGTATACGGTAGCCGGCGACGTAACGAAACACCTTCTATCGCAGGGAGCGCGGCATCCTGTTACCATGCCGCGCCATGCAGCGTGCTGATTTTTTCTTCGAACTCCCCGCCGCGCTCATTGCCGAACGACCGCTGCCACAGCGCCGCGAGAGCCGGCTGCTGTGTCTGAACGGCGCCACCGGCGAGCTGCACGACGGGGTTTTTACCGACATCATCGACCGCTTGCGGCCGGGCGATTTGCTGGTGCTCAACGACACCCGGGTGATTCCGGCGCGTCTGACCGGGCATAAAGACACGGGTGGGCGAGTCGAAGTGCTGGTGGAACGGTTGCTGGACCAGCACCGGGCGTTGGCGCACGTGCGTGCCAGCAAATCTCCTAAGCCCGGCAGCCGGCTGCTGTTGGAAGGCGGTGTCGAAGCGCAGGTGGAGAGCCGCGACGGCGATCTTACCGTGCTCGCCTTCGCCGGCGAGGCGCCGCTGCTCGCCCTGCTGGAGCAGCATGGCCATATTCCGCTGCCGCCTTATATCCGCCGCGCCGATGATGCCGCCGATCGCGAGCGTTATCAGACGGTGTATGCCCGCGAGCCCGGCGCAGTGGCCGCACCTACCGCCGGCCTGCACTTCGACGAGACCTTGCTGACGACGCTGCGCGAGAAAGGCGTGGCGCTCGCCTTCGTGACCCTGCACGTCGGCGCCGGCACGTTTCAGCCGGTGCGGGCGGAACGGCTGGACGAGCACCGGATGCATCGTGAGTACGTGGATGTTTCCGAGGAAACCTGCCGGCAGATCGAGGCGACGCGAGCGGCCGGTGGCCGGGTGGTGGCAGTCGGCACCACGGCGGTGCGCTCTCTGGAAACCGCTGGCCGCTACGGCCGGATAACTCCATTCCGCGGCGAGACCGATATTTTCATTTACCCCAGCTACCGCTTCCAAATAGTGGATGCCTTGATCACTAATTTTCATCTGCCGGAGTCGACCTTGATCATGCTGGTGAGTGCCTTCGCCGGCCATGCCCACACCATGGCGGCCTATCGCCATGCGGTGGCGCAGCGCTATCGCTTCTTCAGTTATGGCGATGCCATGTTTATCTACCCGCCGGCAGCGGAGGCGCGTGGCCATGCGGTTTGAGCTCATGCACCAGCGCGGTCTAGCGCGCCGCGGCCGGCTGGTATTCGAGCGCGGCACGGTGGAAACGCCGGCGTTCATGCCGGTGGGAACTTACGGCACAGTCAAGGCAATGACGCCGGAGGAGCTGCGCGAGAGCGGCGCCGAGATCATTCTTGGCAACACTTTCCATCTGATGCTGCGGCCCGGCACCGAGATCATCAACCTGCACGGTGACCTGCACGATTTCATGCACTGGAGCGGCCCGATCCTGACCGATTCCGGCGGCTTTCAGGTGTTCAGCTTGGGCGACATGCGTCAGATCCGGGAGGAGGGCGTGACCTTCCGCTCGCCGGTGGACGGCAGCAAGGTCTTCCTCGGCCCGGAGGAATCGATGGCGGTGCAGCGGGCGCTCGGCTCCGACATCGTCATGATCTTCGATGAGTGCACGCCGTACCCTGCCAGCGAGGCCGAGGCGCGCAGCTCCATGGAGTTGTCGCTGCGCTGGGCTCGGCGCAGCCGGATCGCGCACGGCGACAACCCGTCGGCGTTGTTCGGCATCGTCCAGGGTGGCATGTATGAGCCGCTGCGCTCCGAGTCGTTGGCTGGGCTGGTGGAGATCGGCTTCGACGGCTACGCCATCGGCGGCCTGTCGGTGGGCGAGCCAGAGGCGGAGCGGCTCAAGGTGCTGGATCATCTGGCGCCGCATATGCCGCTGGATCGGCCGCGCTATCTGATGGGGGTCGGTCGGCCGGAGGACATCGTCGAGGCGGTGCGGCGTGGCATCGACATGTTCGACTGCGTGCTGCCCACCCGTAACGCCCGCAACGGTCATCTGTTTACCAGCTTCGGCACCGTGCGCCTGCGCAACAGCCGCTATACGCGCGATACCCGACCGCTGGATGAGACTTGCGACTGCTACACCTGCCGCCATTACAGCCGCGCTTATCTCAAGCATTTGGACCGCTGTAACGAGATTCTGGGAGCCCGCTTGAATACCATTCACAACCTGCATTACTACCAGCAACTGATGCGCGAGTTGCGCACGGCGCTGGAGCAGGATCGGCTGGAGGCCTACGTGACGGAGTTTTATGCGCGCCGCGCCAATGAAGCGGAACCCGCTTGATTTCCAGTTGGCCAGTTTTCAGTTGGCGGTCATAGTGGCTGTGCCATAATGACGCCCGCTTCGACGCCGTACTTGGCGGTACTTATTGACCTTCGATAGGAGCCTGCAATGGACTTTCTGATTTCTGCTGCATATGCCCAGGACGGAGCCGCCGCCGGCGGTAACCCGCTGGTCGGCATGCTGTTCCCGATCGCCCTGATCGCCATCTTCTACTTTCTGTTGATCCGGCCGCAGGCAAAGCGGGCGAAAGAGCACAAGAAAATGGTCGAAGCGATCGCCAAGGGCGATGAAGTCGTCACCCAGGGCGGCATTCTCGGCAAGGTGACTGAAGTCGGCGACAACTTCCTCGGCGTTGAAATCGCCGGTGGTGTCGAGGTCCGGGTGCAGAAGGCCGCGGTCGCTTCGCTGATGCCTAAGGGCACCTACCGTCAGACGGAAAAGAAGACCGCCAAGTAAGGCGTTGTAAGGCTGTATTCATGAACCGCTATCCCCTCTGGAAATATCTCCTCGTGCTCGCCGTGGTGGTGGCGGGCGTCATCTACGCTCTGCCCAGCCTCTACGGCGAGGACCCAGCGCTGCAGATTTCAACCACCCGAGGGGATATGCCGGCCGCAACCGTCCAGCAGCGGATTCTAGATCTGCTGCAAGAGGCGAAGGTGCCGGTTAAGGCGGCGGAAGAGCAGCAGGACCGTTACCTGGTGCGACTGCCGGACACCGACGCACAGTTACGGGCAGCCGAAATCGTCAAGGATGGCTTGGGCAACGGTTATATCGTTGCCCTTAACTTGGCGCCAAGAACCCCAGCTTGGTTGCGGGCGCTGAATGCCCGCCCGATGTATCTGGGTCTGGACTTGCGCGGCGGTGTTCACTTCCTGATGGAAGTGGATATGGAAACAGCCAATCGCCAGGCGGTCGACCGCTACGTCAACGAATTCCGTACCAGCATGCGCGAAGCCGGCATCCGCTACGCAGCGGTGGATGCCCACGGCGCGTCCGTGGCGGCGCGTTTTCAGCAGGTGCAGGAGCGGGAGCGGGCGGTACGTGAACTGCGCCGCAACTACCCAGAGCTGCAGTGGCAGCAGGAGGAGCGCGACGGCGGTTTCTGGCTGATCGCGACGCTGTCGGAAGAGCGGCTGCGGGAAATCCAGCAGTTTGCCGTACAGCAAAACATCACGACGCTGCGTAATCGAGTCAACGAGCTGGGCGTGGCCGAGCCGGTCATCCAGCGTCAGGGAGCCAACCGCATCGTGGTGCAGCTGCCTGGCGTGCAGGATACGGCCAGGGCCAAGGATATTCTGGGGGCGACCGCAACCCTGGAATTCCGCATGGTCGACGACCGCAACTTTTCTTATACCGGTGGGCCGGTGCCGCCGGGGGCGCAGCTGTTCCCGCGCCGCGAGGGCGGCTCGGTGCTGCTGAAACGCGACGTCATCCTGACCGGCGAGTTCATCACCGACGCATCCTCG
>DASULL010000463.1:0-2057 GCA_036278215.1 Gammaproteobacteria bacterium
GAGCCTTCCCCAGAACGGGCTGGACAGCACCCAGAGCACGCCGGATACGGCGAAAATGACGCCAACCTGCACTTCCGACAGCCCCAGATTGCGGGCCACCGGCGGCAGAATGGCGAACATCAGCGATTGCCCCATGCCGACGCTGACCAGCCCGGCGAACAATAGTAGATACGATCGCCGATCGATACCCGGAGCGGGGCTGGCTGGCTCAGTTGCGGTGGCCCCAGTAGTGGGACCGGCGGCGTCAGGTTCGCTGGAGTTTTTCACGTTACAAATGTTAGCAGGCTAAGAGTGTGCTCGAGAGACTGCCGCAGTGCCACTAACGTACATACTCCGTTGGCGTGATCAGGATTTCGTTAACGTTGACCCGTGCCGGACGGGTGACGGCATAGACGATCGCCTCGGCGACATCCTCGGGGCGAAGCTGCTCTACGCTACGGGCCATTTCATCGAAGCGCTGGCGCGCGCCTGGATCGGTAATATGCTCGTGCAGCTCGGTTGCCACCGGGCCGGGTTCGATCAGGGTAACCCGGATGCGATCCTTTACGGTTTCTTTGCGCAGCGCCTCGGAGAAAGCGTTGACGCCGAACTTGGTGGCGGAGTAGACGCTGCCGCCTGGCATGGCCAGGCGGCCAGCCAGCGACGACAGATTGACGATGTGCCCACCGCCCTGCTCCTGCATGATCGGCAGCACAGCCCGGCTCATATGCAGCAAACCCAGCAGGTTTATCTCCACCATGCGCCGCCATTCTTCCAGCTGGGCGGTAAGCGCCGGCGCCAGCAGCATGACGCCGGCATTATTGACGAGGATGTCGATGCGGCCATATTTCCGCCGTACGGCTTGTGCCAACCGCTCGATCTGCTCGCCGACCGCCATATCGACTGACATTGCCTCGGCTTTGCCGCCAGCGCTATCGATGCGTTCGACCAAGCTAACGAGGCGGTCTGCCCGGCGAGCAGCCACCACCACTGTGGCCCCTTCTTCCGCCAACTGCAGCGCCGTTGCTTCGCCAATGCCTGACGACGCTCCGGTGACGATGGCGATCTTGCCGTCGAGCCTCCGCATATTCGTGCCTCCATTCATCTTGTTTGCGGGTTGGAGTCCTGTCCTGCCTCGCCCGGTTCAGCCGCCGTTAGCCCGGAACAGCTCCAGCGTGCGCTGGCGGGCAAGCTTGGCGCTTTCGGGGTCATAGTCGCTGCGTCGGTCGGAATTAAAACCATGGCCGGCATCGTAAATATAAATTTTCACGTCCGGATGCTGGCGCTGCACCTGCTCGACGCTTTCCATCGGAATGCTGCTGTCGTGCCGGCCGAAGTGGACGATGGTCGGACAGCGCGGCACTTCGTTGGCGAGCTTGGGAATCAAACTGCCGTAATAGCATGAAGCTGCCGCCAGACCGTCGCAACGGGCTGCCGCCGCCCAGCTTACCGAACCGCCGTAGCAATAGCCGGTGATGAAAACCGGCCCCTTGCCCTTGAGCGCATTGATGCAGGTCTGGGTATCGGCAATGGACAGCTCGAACGGATGCTGCTGCCGGGAAATCCTGATCGCCTTTTGCACGTCCTCCTGACTGTAGGAAGCCTGCAGGCCTGGCGCTACCCGGTCGTACAAGGCCGGCGCCAGCACCTCATAGCCGTCGGCGGCATAGCCGTCGCACAGCTCCTTGATATGCTCGGTGACGCCGAAGATCTCCTGGATCAGCACCAGCCCGCCGCGGCGTTCGCCCTCTGGCTCGACGTGGTAGACGCCTATAGTGGCGCCATCACTCATCGTCATCGAGACCATTTTTCCCTTCAGAGCCATAACCCGTCCTCCCTCGGTGATGAGTGGTAAAAATAGGCATTGGCCGGAGCATGCGCCAGCGCAGCTGGAACAAATCTGGAACGGTGTGCTCGTGGCTCCCTCTTCCCGCCTCCTTATTCTCGTGTACGGGGAAGTGAAAGAAGTGCCTGCTTGGCCTGTCAGAGGCCTGCCGTGCCGAAGCGCGGATTTGATTGTTGCTGTCGGCAGCAGCGCCCACACCCAAACCGTCTCCAAACATAGCTAGCTCTCAATA
>DASULL010000464.1:0-6791 GCA_036278215.1 Gammaproteobacteria bacterium
CTGTCGCTGATCGTCCTGCGCGCCGCCGATGCGCGGGTGGCGACCTACCTGTCCGGCATGTCGCAGAGCGTCGGCTACACCCTCGCCTCGACGGGACCGCTGCTGGCCGGGCTGCTGCGCGATTGGGCGGGCAACTGGGCCGCCACCGGCCCACTGTTCCTGGCCATCTGCCTGCTGGCAGGAGCGGCCGGCGTCGGCGCAGGCCGGGCCCGCCACGTCCAGGCAACGGTCCAATCGACATAGCGGCCTGCTCAGCACGGAATTTCTTGCGGTGCGCTAAAGCCCCTTTCCACACGCTTGGCCGGCCCCATCTACGCAGCATGGCCGAGGGCGGCTGGGAGGCCGCAAGATGACTGCAGAACCGCATTGGGATCATTTCGAGGACGAGCGCGGCCTGGGCGTGATCGGCGTCGGCGGCAGCCTGGCCAGCGCCTTCGGCGAGGCGGCCCGTGGCCTGACCGCGCTGGTAACGGACCTGGGCAAGGTAAGGCTGCGGGACGATGCCGAGATCAAACTGCCGGGCGCCGCGCCGGAGAACTTGCTGCCAGCCTGGCTGAACGCGGTGATCGCCGAGATGGATGCACGGCAAATGCTGTTCGGCGACTTCGAGCTTTACATCGATGAACGGGAACTGGTAGCCCGGCTGTACGGTGAACCCTTCGATCCGCACCGCCATCACCCAGCAGCAAGGCTGAAGCGAGCAGTGGCTGCTCCGGAGATTCGCCAGGAGGACGTCGACACCTGGATCGTCAGCTGCGTCATCGAAGTCGATAAAGGGTAGCCAGAGTCTTTCCGACGGCCGCTTTCGCAAAATCACGGGGTTCTGGGCATGCAATGGCGGAATACCCCCCAGCGCTGGGGGATGATCGCTCAACTCCTGCACTGGCTGATCGCGCTGGCGGTATTCGCCCAAATCGCCCTGGGCTGGATCATGATTTACTGGCGGCTCTCGCCGACCAAGTTCCAGCTGTACTCGTTGCACAAATCACTGGGAGTGACCCTGCTGTTGCTGGTGGTGATCCGGCTGCTCTGGCGGCTGGGCAACCCCGCGCCGCCACTGCCGGCCGGAACGCCAAGCTGGGAGCGGCGGACGGCGTTTCTGACCCACGAGCTTTTGTATGTGCTTCTGATCGCGCTGCCAGTGAGCGGCTATCTGATCAACTCCGCCACCAATTTCCCCTTGGTAGTTTGGGGAGTGCTGCCCTTGCCCAATATAACCGGCGAAAACAAAGCGCTGGAGGAGCTGGCGGAGGCACTGCACCTGGCCTTGTTCTGGCTGCTGGCCTTGCTGCTGCTGCTGCACATAGCAGCAGCGCTGCGCCATCACTGGCTGTTGCAGGACGATGTGTTACGCCGGATGCTGCCGGCCAGACGTCGAGGACACTGAATATGTGGCGGGCAATAGTAGTGGGGTTGCTGCTGGCATCGTTGGCTCTGCCGGCCTCGGCGGCAGACTGGCAGGTGGATACGGCGCACAGCCGGCTAGGCTTCGTCGGTACGCAGCAAGGCGGCACCTTTACGGGCCAATTCCATCGCTGGCAGGCGCAGCTGCGGTTCGATCCGCAAGACCTGCCGCACAGCCGGTTCGAGGTCACCGTGGAGATCGACAGCATCGACACCGGCAGCCGCGAGCGCGATCAATACTTACCCGACGAGGCTTGGTTCGCGGCTCGCCAGTTCCCCACCGCCACCTTCCGCAGTACCAGCTTCAGCGCTCGCGGCGGTAACAACTATGTCGCCCAGGGCGAGCTGACTTTGCGCGGTGTTACCCGGCCGATCAGCCTGCCTTTCAGCTGGGAAAGCCGCGGCGGCCAGGCCAAGCTGCATGCCGAAACCACTCTGAATCGCACCGACTTCGGCGTCGGCCAGGGCGAGTTCGCCAGTTCCGATGTGGTCGGCCGCCAAGTGCGCGTAGTCGCCGATTTGGTACTGCATCAATAACCCCGGCGCTGCTCCCTTTCGTCGCCAGGCGGCTTCAAACGAAAGTCGCGATACGCTCCCGGCAGGACTGCTCGGTCAGCTGCTTGAGCTGTTCCACCCGCTCACCCAGCCACTCGAGGTCTTCCCGGCTGGGCTGATAATCCTTGCTGTAGCGGGCATCGAGGTAAGCATCCTTGAGCAGCTTGAGACGACGTTTCTGCTCGGCGCTGGCCTGAGGAAAAACGCTGAGAAACCGCGGATCCCAGCTCGCCACTTGCCGGCAAAGTTTTTCCAGATCGTGCTGCTTCGCTTTGTAGCCGGTATGGACCAGCAGCGTGGCGTTGTAGAAACGCTCAACGGCTTGATGCAGGAGAAACGCCGCCTGGCGGTAACTGCCCCGGCCAAGGGCGTTGTTGAAATCGATGAAGAACTCGTTCGCGCTGGTAAACCAGAACTCGAAGTCCTCCTCCGCCTGCGCCTTGCGCTGCTGCGGATTTAGCTCTCCCGGCGGCGGCAACTCGACCCTGCCGGCATCGAACAGCACAATACCGTTCCGATACAGATCGACGTAGAAATAATGCCCCTGTTCCAGGTACTGCTGCACCCGGCGGTAGTCCTCGATAATCAGTTGCGGCCAGGTCTTGAGCGCAGGGTGGTTGTGCACGCATTGCTCGATCTTGTTCCAGAAGATGCGCTGTTTCGGCGTGCGTAACGTATCGGTGACCACCAGCAGGTCGTAGTCGCTACGGTACTCGTAGGTGGTGCGCCCTTCGACATAGCTGTCTTCCACCCAGTCGCCCCGAGCGAAGCTGCCGAATAGAATAATCAGCTCGACATCGGCATGCGCCGTGATCGTCTCAACGATCAGCCGCAGTTCCCGCTGCTTATTCTCCGGTAGGTGTGAAATATCCTTTTTCATCTGGACCTTACCTTCCCCCTAATGAGAGGGCGATTCTCGCAGATCCGCTCGCTCGGGAGAAAGGCTGAACGCGCGGCCTGATCCTAAAACTCAGCCTCAGTCCACTAATCGCCGCGCGGCCTGCCGCCTCCGGCTTCGCCGAAGCCGCCGCCGCCCGGCGTCTCGATGACGATCGCATCCCCCGGCCGCATCTCGGCTTGGGCCGTCGAGCCGAGCGACTCGACGCAGCCGTCGGCACGGCGCACGCAGGCGCGGCCCGGTCGGCCGGCACTGCCACCAGCCAAGCCAAATGGTGCGACGCGATGGCTGTTAGCGAGCAGCGCGGCGGTCATCGGCACCCGGAACTCGATCTCGCGGATCACACCGTCGCCGCCGTGCCAGCGGCCCGCCCCACCGGAGCCGCGGCGGATCTGGAAGCGGCGCAGCAGCACCGGAAAGCGCTGCTCCAGCACTTCCGGGTCGGTAAGACGGGAGTTGGTCATATGGGTGTGGACGGCGCTGGCGCCGTCGAAGCCAGGGCCAGCGCCGGCACCGCCGCAGATGGTCTCGTAGTACTGGTAGTCGCGGTTGCCGAAGGTGAAATTGTTCATGGTGCCCTGGCTGGCAGCCAGCACGCCGAGCGCGCCGTAAAGCGCATTGGTAACGGCCTGTGAGGTCTCGACGTTGCCGGCCGCGACCGCGGCCGGATATTGCGGGTTGAGCATGCTGCCGTCCGGCACCCGCACCTCCAGCGGCTCCAGACAGCCGTCGTTGAGCGGGATGTCGTCCTCGACCAGGGTGCGAAACACATACAGCACCGCCGCCCGCACCACTGCCGAGGGAGCGTTGAAGTTGTTGCCGAGCTGGGCGCTGCTGCCGCTGAAGTCGATCACCGCTTGCCGCTGGGCTTGATCGATCCGGATCTCGACGTGGATCTCGGCGCCATTGTCCAGCGGCTGCACGAAGCGACCCGGCTTGAGCACCCCCAGCACCCCCAGCACCCGCCGCACCTGCTCGGCAGCGTTGGCGCGCACGTGATTCATGTAGGCCTGCACCACCGCCAGGCCGTACTGCGCCACCATACGACGCAGCTCCTGCACACCCTTCTCGTTGGCGGCAATCTGGGCATGTAGGTCATTCAGGTTCTGCTCGACGTTGCGCGCCGGATAAGGGCCGCTGCCGAACAGCTCCCGTACCGCCGCCTCGCGCAGCCGGCCTTGCTCGACCAGGTGGAAGTTGTCGATGAGGATGCCTTCGTCCTCGATCCGCTGGCTGTCCGGCGGCATGGAGCCGGGGGTGGAACCGCCGATGTCGGCGTGGTGGCCGCGGCTGGCGACGTAGAACAGCACTTGTTCGTCCTCGCCAAAAACAGGCGTGACCACGGTCACGTCCGGCAGATGGGTGCCGCCGCCGTAGGGGTTGTTGAGCATGAACACGTCGCCGGGGCGCATGCTGTCGCGGCGCTGCTCGATAATGGTGCGCACGCTAGCGCCCATGGAGCCCAGATGCACTGGCACGTGCGGCGCATTGGCGATCAAACGGCCCTCGGCGTCGAACAGAGCGCAGGAAAAATCGAGGCGCTCCTTGATGTTGACCGAGTACGAGGTGTTGCGCAGCGCCACCCCCATCTGTTCCGCCACCGAGCGGAACAGGTTGTTGAACACCTCCAGCATCACCGGATCGACTTCCGTGCCGACCGCGGTGCGCCGTGGCAGCGGCTGCACACGGGTGAGCAGCAGGTGGTCTAGCGCATTCAGCTCGGCTCGCCAGCCGGGTTCGACCACGGTCGTGCCGGTTTGCTCGCGCAGGATGGCTGGTCCGTCCACCACATCGCCCAGCTGCATAGCATCGCGGTCGTACACCGGAGTGTCCCGCAGCACGCCAGCGAGATAAGCCTGCACCGTGCCCAGCGGCTGCAGCCCGCCTTGGCGGCGCACGGTGCGGGGCTCCTCGGTGACGTCCGAGCCGCCGCCATCCAGCTCCACCGACACCGCGTCCACCACCAACGGCCGGCCCTGCATGACGAAGCCAAACTGCTGGCGGTAGGCGGCCTCGAAGCTCTCTATGACGGCGGCCTCATCCGCCAGCGGCACGATCAGCGCTGTGTCGGTGCCAAGGTATTTGAGATGGACGCGGGTATAGGTTCGATACTCGGCGACGTCCTGTGCGGCCAGCTCGGCGGCGGCGTCTTCGATCAACTGGGCCGCCACCCTCTCGGCCTCGTCGAGACCGCCATCCGCCAGCAGCAGCTCGATGGACCGCTCGCGCAGAGCGCGGATGTCGGCCAGCCCCATGCCGTAGGCCGACAGCACGCCAGCAAAGGGGTGCAGTAGCACGCGTTGCATGCCCAGCGCGTCGGCGACCAGGCAGGCGTGCTGACCGCCAGCGCCGCCAAAGCTCACCAGGGTGTAGCGGGAGACGTCGTAGCCGCGCTGGATGGATATGTGCTTGATGGCATTGGCCATGTTCTCGACGGCGATATCGAGAAAGCCCTGCGCCACTTCCACCGGCGCGCGGGTGTCGCCGGTCTGCTGGCGGATCTGCTCGGCCAGCTCAGTAAAGCGCTGGCGCACGATCTCGGCATCCAGTGGCTCATTGGCGTCGTGGCCGAAAACGTGCGGGAAAAACTCCGGCTGCAGCTTGCCGAGTATGACGTTGCAGTCGGTCACGGTCAGCGGGCCGCCGCGGCGATAGCAAGCCGGGCCAGGGTCAGCACCGGCGCTGTCGGGGCCGACCCGGTAGCGGGCGCCGTCGAAATAGCAGATGGAACCGCCGCCGGCGGCGACGGTGTGGATCTGCATCATCGGCGCACGCATGCGCACGCCGGCGACATGGGTCTCGAAGGTGCGCTCGAACTCGCCGGCGTAATGGGTGACGTCGGTGCTGGTGCCGCCCATGTCGAAGCCGATGATCTGCTCCAACCCGGCCAGCGCCGCCACCCGTGCCGCGCCGACAATACCGCCGGCCGGACCCGACAGGATGCTGTCCTTACCCTGGAACAGGTGAGCGTCGGTCAACCCGCCATTGGATTGCATGAACAGCAGCCGCACGCCGCCCAGCTCCGCCCCTACCTGCTCGACGTAGCGGCGCAGAATGGGCGAGAGATAGGCATCCACCACCGTGGTGTCGCCCCGGCCGACCAGCTTGATCAGCGGGCTGACCTGATGCGAAGCGCTGACCTGTTCAAAGCCCACTTCGCGCGCCAGCGCCGCCACCGCCTGCTCGTGCTGCGGGTAGCGATAGGCGTGCATGAAGACGATGGCGCAGGCGCGCAGGCCGTCATTCCAGGCTTGCTCAAGGGCACGGCGGGCGGCGCCCAGATCCAGCGGCGCGAGCTCCTCGCCGATAGCCGACAGCCGGCCCGGAATCTCCACCACCCGCTCATACAGCAGCTCGGGCAGGACGATGCGACGGTCGAACAGCCGTGGTCGGTCCTGGTAGCCGATGCGCAGGGCATCGCCGAAGCCCTGGTTGGTGAGCAACAGGGTGCGTTCGCCCTTGCGCTCGAGCAGTGCGTTGGTGGCCACCGTGGTACCCATCTTCACCGCCTCGATCTGTGCGGCCGGCACCGGCTCGTCGGGCTTCAGCCCAAGCAGGTCGCGGATGCCTTGGACAGCGGCGTCGCGGTACTGCTCCGGGTTCTCGGAGAGCAGTTTATGCGTGACCAGACGGCCGTCCGGCCGGCGGGCGACGATGTCGGTAAAGGTGCCACCCCGATCGATCCAGAACTGCCAACGACCGGAACCGTGGTGATCAGATGCAGCGGCAAGCATAAACGAACCCTTGTACAGCTAACGACGACTCATCCGGTCGGGAAGATAAGTGGCGATCTCGGGAAAGAGACAGATCAGCAGCAATCCGAGGACCAGCACGCCGAAAAACGGCAAGGCCGCCCAAGCGATCTGGAAGATGTTGCGACCGGTCAGCCCCTGCAGCACGAACAGATTGAAACCCACCGGCGGCGTGACCTGGC
>DASULL010000465.1:0-5511 GCA_036278215.1 Gammaproteobacteria bacterium
GCTGGGGTCGATCTTCCCCGGTGGGCCGCCAGCGTCACGAGGGAACACAAGGCGAACACGGCAGGTGGTGCGGGCGACATTAAAAAAGAAGGCTGCTTTGGAAACTGCTGACGATGATGCAGCTCGCGCCGAACGGAGCGAGTGATTCGCCTTCACCACTTCACGTATTGGTCTTCGACGAAACCCCAAAGATGGTTGATTGGCACTTCCGGACGACCGTGCGGGCGCAGCACGCCCTGAAAGCGGCCGAAAATCTGCTTGAAATTGGTGGCGAGAAAACCGAGGTTGAGACGCTCCCGGTGCAGGCCGTGGGCTTCGAAGCGCAGCTCCACCTGGCCGTCGTAGGAGCGGATTTGCCAAGGCTGCAATGGTTGCCGGCGGTCGAAGTCGAACCGCACCGTGTCGACCTTGATCAGCTCGCCGTCGAGCCAGTAGCAGTTCTCGGTGAAGCTGGTCTCGTTGACGCCGCAGGAGAGGTTCAGCCCAACCCGCTGTGTCCCGACCCAGCCGGAAAGGCAGGCCCAGTTCCAGTGGGTTTCCGGGCGCATGTAGCCGGCCGACCAATCGTGGTGGGCAAAGGCATCAATCTCCGCCAAGTCGAAATTGCCCAAGGCACTCCTGATTTGGCCGACGCAGCGCACGCCGGCGACCTTCTGCGCATAGACCCAGCCATTGGCCGCGGTTGGCGTGCAAATATGCATAGGTTGCAAGGCCGGTTCGCGCTCGGAGAAGACGGCATCGATGAAGGTGCCGTCGGCCAGTTCCACATGCAGCCGCTTTTCGCCGGTGGCGCCGTTATTTTCCAGGCGCAACAGGTTAGTACCCAGGCGCAGCTGGCACGCACCGTCATCCGGCCGTTGCGAAAACCGGGTGCCGAAACCGAGCGGCAGCTTGAACTGGCGCTTGATCATGCCTCCGCTGGCAGGATGGTACAGATAGATAAAACCGACCCCGAGCAGACTGAGATTGGCCAGCGCGCAACCGCCGATTAGCTGCTCGCTGAGCAGGCCGAAATACTGGAACTGGTGGAAGCGTCGCCACTTGGCCAAGGTGCCCAGCTTGCGGTCCAGCGGTGAGCGGAAGTCGAAGTCGCGGTAATTGACCTCGGTTGGAGCGCTGGGGAAGATGCCGTAATGCGGCTGGCCGTTGGCTTGAATCAAGTGCTGCATGGGCGGTGCTCTCTAGCCTTGGGAGACGCCGGCCGATAGGCCGCGCCTCCTAAGTAAAGGTCAGCTACAGCACCGGCTCAACCGCGGCAGCGGCCGCCACCGCCTTGGCTTTCGCTTCCTCGATGTCCTTGCCCAGCGCCAGGGCGACGCCAAGCCGGCGCTCGCCGCGGACTTCCGGTTTACCGAACAGGCGCAGCTGGGTGTCGGGCGAGGCGAGCGCGCGTTCCAGGCCACGGAATTGCACTTGATCGGAGTCGCCGGCGACCAGGATCACGGCCGAGGCCGCCGGACCGCGCTGGCGGATGGCTGGAATGGGCAGGCTGAGGATGGCGCGAGCGTGCAGGGCGAATTCGCTCAGATCCTGCGAGATCAGGGTCACCAGGCCGGTGTCGTGGGGGCGGGGAGAGACTTCGCTGAAATAAACGGTGTCGCCGCGGACGAAGAATTCCACGCCGAACACGCCATAGCCGCCGAGGTTATCGGTGACGGTGCGGGCAATGCGTTGCGCTTCCGCCAGCGCCGCCTCCGGCATCGGTTGCGGCTGCCAGGACTCGCGGTAATCGCCGCGCTCCTGGCGATGACCGATCGGGGCGCAGAAATGCGTGCCGTCGATGGCGCGGACGGTCAGCAGGGTGATCTCGTAGTCGAATTCGATGAAGCCTTCGACGATGACCTTGCCGCCGCCGGCCCGGCCGCCTTGCTGCGCGTATTGCCAAGCCGGCTGAATGTCCGCTTCGCTGCGAACCAAGCTCTGGCCCTTGCCGGAGGAGCTCATGATCGGCTTGACCACGCAGGGCAGCCCGATCTCGGCGACTGCCCGACGGTAGTCTTCCAGGCTGGCGGCAAAACGGTAGGGCGAGGTCGGCAGCTGCAGTTCCTCTGCCGCCAGGCGGCGGATACCCTCGCGGTTCATGGTGAGGTCAGCGGCGCGAGCAGTGGGGATCACCCGATAGCCTTCGGCCTCCAGCTCCACCAGAGTGGCAGTGGCAATCGCTTCGACTTCCGGCACGATCAGGTCGGGGCGCTCGGTCTCGATGACGCGGCGCAGCGCCTGGGGGTCGAGCATGGAAACCGTATGACAGCGGTGGGCGACCTGCATGGCGGGCGCATTGGCATAGCGGTCGACGGCGATCACCTCAACGCCGAAGCGCTGCAGCTCTATCGCTACTTCCTTGCCGAGCTCGCCGGAGCCGAGCAGCAGGACCTTGGTGGCGTTGGGGGTGAGGGGGGTGCCGATTGCGACCATGAAGAAACCTCCGGACAAGAAGGCTCATCTTAACGCTTGTTGGGCAGGTGCGTACCGCCTCTCAAACAGCCGTCTTTTTGCGCACGTAGAGTTTCTTCCAGACGCGCGCGACGATCTCACCATCGCTGTCGACGATGTTCAATCTCCGCTCCGGCTCGCACTTGCCGCCTTGCGCGGTTTTTTCCCGGATTTCCGCCAGTTGCTCGTCGCTCCACTCGAACACCGCTGTCAGGGTGCCGCGCCCCGGCTTGATGAAGTCTATTCGGGCGGCCTTGTCCCAAATGATGTACCCGGGGCCGAGCAGCGGGATCAACAGCAGCACGTAATGCGGATCGCACATGCTGTAGAGGCTGCCGCCGAAGTGGGTGCCGAAAGCGTTGCCGTTGTAGAAGCGGTGTTTTATCTGCAGCACCATGCGGCGGTAGTCCGGGCTGACTTCGGCGACGGAAATTCCCGTGCCCCAGTAAGGAGGGTAAAGATTCATCAAAGCTTTGAAGAACTTGGGGCTGCGATAAAGAAGAGACATGGCCGATTCCAGGCAAGCGTTCCAGGTTAGCCGCTTAGGATGGCGGGGCTGAACGAGCGCCGCAATTACCCGGCAGATCATTGGCTGCAGCAGAGGTGCCTTCCGCCTCGCTTCCTTGCTACCGTCCGGTCGGGCGCGCTATTTCAGGCGGGCCGCAATGTTTGATCTGTATCAGACTTTCACCGTTCAGTTGGTTTTATACTGCGCGTCGCTGTGACGCTACGCGTTCGGGGCGTCTTGTATTAAGAATAACGGAGTAACGCATGCGCTTGTTGAAGTCTTTCCTCCTCACCGCCGGTATCGCTGTTGCCGGCTCCGCTTGGGCGGCCGATGCTGTCATTAAGTACCGTCAGGATCAGATGAAGGTCCTGGGCGGCCACATGGGCTCCATCGCCGCGATCATGAAGAAGGAAGTGCCGTTTTCGGATCAGCTGGCGGTCCACGCCCAAGGGCTTGCTGCCACCGCCGCCTTTACCGAAGCCGTGTTCAAGGAGCAGGCACTGAGCAGCAAGAGTGCCGCGAAAGCGGAGATCTGGAGCGACTGGGAGCGCTTCGCCGCCGATGCCGGCGCACTGAAGCAGGCCGCCGACAAGCTGGCACAGACCGCTGCCGCCAACGACCAGGCGGCCGTGCGTGCTGCTATGGCCGACGTCGGCAAGGCCTGCAAGAGCTGCCACGATAACTTCAAGACCAAGAAGTAATCCGCCCACGGAACCGATCCATGGACAGTAACGCCGCGCTCAAGCAGGTCCCGGTCTGGGATCTGCCGGTCCGCCTATTCCATTGGCTGCTCGTGCTGCTGCTCGCTCTGCTGTGGATGAGCGGTCAGTTCGGCGGCCTGGACCTCAGCCTACCGCTGCCGGGCGGCAAGACGCTGTTTCTGACCAATATGGACGTGCATGCGTTGCTGGGGCAGGCAGTTCTGGTGCTGGTCGTGTTCCGTCTGCTCTGGGGGGTGGTGGGATCTACCACCGCCCGCTTCGCTTCCTTCGTCCGTGGTCCGCGGGCAGTGCTGAGCTATTTGCAGGCCATGCTGCGCGGGCAGACCCCTGTCACGGTCGGACACAATCCCGCCGGCGGACTGATGATCGTGCTTTTGCTCGGACTGCTGCTGCTGCAGAGCGTTACCGGCCTGTTCGCCAACGATGACATTTTCTTCGAAGGCCCCTTGGCTCGCTTGGTGACGAGCGAGACCTCCGCTCAGCTGACCGAACTCCACGGCTGGTCGTTCAAATTGCTGCAGGTGGCGGCAGCGCTGCACGTGGCGGCGGTCATGTATTACCTGCTGCGCGGCAAGAATCTGGTTCGCGCCATGGTGACGGGGCGTAAGTCGCATACTCTGGTTGCCGCTGCCGAGGTGACCGGTCTGCGGCGGGCGCCAGCGTGGCTGGCGCTGCTGTTGCTGCTGCTCGCCGGTCTGGTGGTTTGGGCTTTGCGCTGGTTGTAACAGCCGGCCCACGCAACAGCCGCCGGTTGCTAGCGGACCCACACCTCGACCCGCCGATTCTTCTGTTGGCCAGCGGCAGAAGTGTTCGACGCCACCGGCATGGTCTGGCCAAAGCCGCGGGTAGCCCACGGGTAGATCCCCCTGGCCTGGAGCGCCTTTTCTACGGTTTCGGCGCGCCGCTGCGACAGCAGCAAGTCATAGGAGGGATCGCCGACGCTGTCGGTAAAACCAATCAAGGCCACGCGCTGGTCGCGATGCTCGGCCAGATAGTCGACCAGCCGCTGCAGGTCGCGGTGTGCTTTATTGTCGAGCCGATCGCTGCCGGGCTGGAAGCGGAAATTGAGCGATAGCCGTTGAGCGCCCCGAATCAGCTCCAGATATTCCTTGGGCAGAGTGGGATCCAGCTTGGGCTGTTCCAGGCGGATGTTCTGCGACACAAAGCCAGCCCGTTCCACGATCTCTTGGCCGGCGCGGCCGAGGGCGAATTCCGTCAGTTCCGCCATCAGCGGGTTGGAGTCGGTCGGCGGCGTGTAGAAAAACAGGCGGCGAGACAGGGGGTAGTCCTCAGTGCCGACCGTGAAGTTGGTCGGCACGATTGCCAGCGATTCTGCCGCTTCGCTGATCGCCAACAATTTGGCCCGGCGCACGTAAGGCAGGCCGATAAAGCCTATGGCGCCGACATCCTTGGCTACCAGATCGGACAGCTCGGTGCTGGATTCCAAGCGCTGAGCGGCCGGCGTGAGCTTCAGGCCGTGGCGCTCCAGCACTAGGCTTTTGAAAGTATCGAAGGTGCCGGACTGGTCGTCGCGGGCGTAGATCGCCACCGGCGCGTAGTGGCCGCCTAGGCTGCTCCAGTTCTTGATGTCGCCGGCGAACAAGCGGGCCACTTGCTGCGTGGTCAGGCTGTTCAGGGGATTGCTCGGATGGACGATGACCGCGAGGCCATCGAGAGCAATGACATGCTCGCCAGCCGGGCCGTTCAGCTCACCCAGTTCGGGCAACAGAGCGGCGGCTTCACTGGCGCGGATCGGCCGGCTCGACATGCCCATGTCGGCGCTGCCGCTCCGCAAGTCCTTGAAGGCCGTGCTGGAGCCGTGCGCGAGGATCTGCACGGCGAGCTCCG
>DASULL010000466.1:0-3798 GCA_036278215.1 Gammaproteobacteria bacterium
GTGCGAGCTGGATGGCCACCCGGAGGAAGTCGAGGCCGGCCTGTCCCAGGTCGAGCGGCTGCTGGCCGCGCATCAAGCCAGCGAGATCCGTCTGGCTACCAGCGACGCCGAGCGGGTTCGTTTCTGGGCCGGCCGCAAGAATGCTTTTCCCGCAGTCGGCCGCATTTCGCCGGACTACTACTGCATGGACGGCACCATTCCCCGCAAGCACTTGGCGGAGGTGCTCAAGCGCATCCACGAGTTATCCGAGCAGTACGGTCAGCGGGTGGTCAACGTGTTCCACGCCGGCGACGGCAACCTCCATCCCATCATCCTCTATGACGGCAACAAGCCGGGCGAGCTGGAGCGCACCGAGGAACTGGGCGGCAAGATCCTCGAACTCTGCATCGAGGTGGGCGGCACCATCAGCGGCGAGCACGGCGTCGGGGTGGAGAAGATCAATCAGATGTGCGTGCAGTTCAGCCCGGCCGAGCTGGAGCAGTTCTTCGCGGTCAAGGCGGCTTTCGATCCGGCCGGTCTGCTCAACCCCGGCAAGGCGATCCCGACCTTGAACCGCTGCGCCGAGTTCGGCGCCATGCACGTCCACCGCGGCCAGCTGCCGCACCCGGAACTGGAGCGCTTCTGATGCACACTCCTGGCACAGACCGTAGCGACGAGCTGCAGCAGCGCATCCAGGAGGCTGTGGCGCAACGGCGCCGGCTCTACCTCCGCGGCGGCGGCAGCAAGGCCTTCCATGTCGGTCCGGAGGAGGCCGAACCACTGGAACTCGGCGAGCATCGCGGCATAGTCGCGTACGAGCCGACCGAGCTGGTGGTTACCGCCCGCGCCGGCACCTCGCTGGCCGAACTGGAGGCGGTTCTGGCCGAGCAGGGCCAGATCCTGCCGTTCGAACCGCCGCACTTCCAGGGCGGCGCCACCATCGGCGGCACGGTCGCCAGCGGCTTCTCTGGGCCGCGCCGGTTTGCCCTGGGGACGGTACGCGACGCCGTGCTCGGCGTAGAGTGCATCAACGGCCGCGGTCAGCGGCTGCGCTTCGGCGGCGTGGTCATGAAAAACGTCGCCGGCTACGATCTGGCCCGGCTGCTGGTCGGCTCATTCGGCAACCTGGCCTGCCTGCTGGAAATCTCCGTGAAGGTGCTGCCGGCGCCGGAGCAGGAGCAGACGCGCCTGTTCGAGCTCGATTACGCCGCCGGCCTCGAACTGATTCAGCGGCTTACCGCCGAGGCTGTGCCGGTTTCCGCCAGTGCCTATCTGGACGGCTGCCTGCACCTGCGTCTTTCCGGCCCGGCCCGGGTGGTTGCCGCCGCCGGCGAGCGTATCGGCGGCGAGCTTGCCGCCGATGGCGCGGTCTTCTGGCGTGAGTTGCGCGACCAGACCCTGCCGTTTTTCCGGGATCCTCGCCCGCTCTGGCGGCTGAGCCTGCCGCCACAAACCATGCTGCCGGAACTGCCAGGAGCGGCCCTCAGCGAGTGCGGCGGCCAGCTGGTCTGGCTGCATGACGATGGCGCCCTGCAGCGCTTACTACCGCCACTCGCCGCAGTCGGTGGGCATGCCCGGCTGTTCCGGGCGGGCAGCGGCGCGGCAGTCTCCTCCGCCGCACCGCCGCCGGCGCTGGCGGCGCTGCTGCAGCGGGTCAAGCAGTCCTTCGACCCGAACGGAATTTTCACGCCCACCCGCCGCTATGGCGCGATCTGACGGCCACCCCCATGCAAACCTCACTCGCCGATTTCATCAAACAGACACCGCAGGGCGAAGAGGCGGAACGCATCCTGCGCGCCTGCGTACACTGCGGCTTCTGCCTGGCAACCTGTCCGACCTATCAGCTGCTGGGCGACGAGCGGGACAGCCCGCGCGGCCGTATCTACCTGATGAAGCAGGTGTTGGAAGGGGCGCCGGCAACCCCAGCCATCCAGACCCATCTGGACCGCTGTCTTACCTGCCGCGCCTGTGAAACCACCTGCCCGTCGGGGGTGGAATACGGCAAGCTGCTGGATATCGGCCGGGCGGTGGTCGAGCAGCAGGCGGTCCGCCCTTTGCCGCAGCGCGGCCAGCGCTGGCTCCTGCGGCAGGTGCTGCCGCGGCGGCATCTGTTCGCTGCGCTGCTGGGGCTGGGCCAGCGGTTGCGGCCGCTGCTGCCGGCGTCCCTGCAAAAGAAACTGCCGCCGGCCATGGTTGGCGAGGCCGCAGCCTGGCCGGCGACACCGGTCGGCAGCCGCAACATGCTGCTGCTGGAGGGCTGTGTGCAGCCAAGCCTGGCGCCGACTATCAACCCGGCGACGGCCCGGCTGTTCGCTGATTTGGGGATCGCTCTGGTTCGCCCCGCCGAGGCCGGCTGCTGCGGCGCCGTGGCCCAGCACAATGGTGGCAACGTCGCTGCCGCCAACGCTGCCCGCCGCAACATCGACGCCTGGTGGCCGCACATCGAGGCGGGCGCGGCGGCGATCGTGATCAATGCCAGTGGTTGCGGCGTGCAGGTCAAGGAGTACGGCCATCTGCTGCGCCACGATCCGGCCTACGCCGGCAAAGCCCAACGGGTGGCCGAACTGGCCAAGGATCCGATCGAGATCCTGGAGGCGGAGGCGGCCCGCCTGGAGCCGGCGCCGACGGCGCCACGCCGCATCGCCTTCCAATCGCCCTGCACCTTGCAGCATGGCCAGAAGCTGCCGGGCCGGGTCGAAGCCTTGCTCGCCCGCCTTGGTTTTACCCTGACACCGGTCGCCGATCCGCACCTGTGTTGCGGCTCCGCCGGAACGTACTCGCTGCTGCAGCCAGAGCTGTCCCGGCAGCTGCAGGCACGTAAGATCGCGGCGCTGGAGGCCGGCGTTCCCGAGCTGATCGCCAGCGCCAACATCGGCTGTCTGTCCCATCTGGCCGAGGTGGCTGGCGTGCCGGTACGTCACTGGATTGAACTGATTCAGGTGCGTGGCGAGTAGTGACTCTCTCCAGAAGCGCAGAGAATACGTAGTAAAAATTGATGTAGCCACCAAGGCATAAAGGCGACGAAGCGCTGCCAAGGAAGCGCTTTAATTATTCGTTCCCTGGTGCCTTTGTAGCAGGTCTCTCCTTCCCCCTCTGCCGCAGCGCAGGTTTCCCCACAGCCATTCCAGCCGATGCGAAAAGCCGCATCAGTATGCGATTTCCGCTGCTTTTCCCGTTGTTTCGCAGGATTTCTGCCCCCCATCTTGTTGCTGCACCCGATTCTGCGCACGGCCGGATTGGTCGAGAAGACCAGCGGGGCTCGCGATCTGTCATCAGGGTAGTCGGGTCTTCGCGAACGCATCAGGGACCTATGGAGGAGAGAAAGCCATGGAAACGGCGAAAATAGGAACAAAGAAGCTCGGCAAGCTCTTACTCACTGCTTTGGGTGCGCTGGCAATAATGTCCTCCGCCAGCGGCCAGGACACCATCAAGATCGCTTACATCGAGCCGCTGTCCGGACCGTTTGCCAACGTCGGCGACGCCGGCCTCAAGCATTTTCGCTACAAAGCGGAGGTAATGAACAAGGCCGGCGGCATTCTCGGCAAGCAGATCGAGATCGTGCCGTTCGACAACAAGGGCAGCCCGCAGGAAACGCTGACCATACTGCGCCAAGTGGCCGATCAAAAAATCCAGTACATTACCCAGGGCAACGGTTCACACGTGGCCGGGGCTTTGGTCGAAGGGGTGGAAAAGCACAACCAGCGCAACCCGAACAAGATTCTGTACCTGAACTACGCGGCGGTCGACCCGACCCTGACCGAGTCAAAGTGCAGTTTCTGGCACTTCCGCTTCGACGCCAACTCGGAGATGAAGCTGGAG
>DASULL010000467.1:0-12771 GCA_036278215.1 Gammaproteobacteria bacterium
GGATCGACCGGGCCGACGTAGTAGATGAACTTGCCTTGCAGGTCGACCGGCAGCGATTCGCCGCGGCTGAGCATGTCCTGAATCCGCTTGTGGGCAGCGTCACGGCCGGTATAGAGCGTGCCGGAGACAAGCAGGGCTTCGCCTGGCTTCCAACTCTGCACCTCGGCTGGAGTCACGGTGTCGAGATTGACCCGGCGCGCTTGCTTGACGCCGTAATCGATCTGCGGCCAGTCCTCCAGCCGCGGCGGCTCGAGTCGGGCCGGGCCGGAGCCGTCCAGCGTGAAGCTGGCGTGACGGGTGGCGGCGCAGTTGGGGATCATGGCCACCGGCAGGTTGGCGGCGTGGGTCGGGTAGTCCAGGATTTTGACGTCGAGCACGGTGGTCAGCCCGCCGAGTCCCTGCGCGCCGATGCCGAGCTGGTTGGCTTTCTCATACAGCTCCAACCGCAGCTCTTCGAGCCGGTTGGCTGGACCGCGCGCCTTCAGCTCGTGGATATCGATCGACCCCATGCAGGCTTCTTTGGCCAGCAGCATGGCTTTTTCGGCGGTACCGCCGATGCCGATGCCGAGGATGCCAGGCGGGCACCAGCCGGCGCCCATGGTGGGGATCGTCTCCAGCACCCAGTCGACGATGGAGTCGGACGGGTTGAGCATGACGAACTTGCTCTTGGCCTCCGAACCGCCGCCCTTGGCGGCCAGTTCCACCTCGACCTTGTCGCCCGGGACCACGCTCATGTGGATGACCGCCGGCGTGTTGTCGCGAGTATTGCGGCGGCTGCCGGCCGGGTCGGCCAGCACCGAGGCGCGCAGGATGTTATCCGGATGCTGATAGCCGCGGCGTACGCCCTCATTGACCATGTCTTCGACGCTCATGGTCGCATCCCAGCGGGCGTTCATGCCGATCTTGAGGAACACTGTAACGATGCCGGTGTCCTGGCAGATCGGCCGCCGGCCCTCGGCGCACATGCGGGAGTTGATCAGGATCTGGCCCAGAGCGTCCTTGGCCGCCGGCGATTCTTCCCGCTGGTAGGCGTCATAGACGGCATCGATGAAGTCCTTCGGGTGGTAGTACGAAATGTACTGCAATGCATCGGCGATGCTCTGGATGAAATCGTCCTGACGAATGATCGACATGGCGAGGCAAACCTCTGCTGTTGTTTCGAGGGCGGGCGGCGGCAACATAGTCGGTCATTGTGCCGCGTCGACGAAAGGCGTCATTTTATAACACAAGGGCTCGCCGGGGCGGGCAACGCAGGTCGTAGCCACGGCAGCTACGTGATTCGGTATGGTTGATGTTTTCCGCGGAGGGAAAGCGATGGAATATCTGCACACCATGGTACGTATCAGCGACATCGATGAGTCGCTGAATTTCTACTGCAAGGCGCTAGGGCTGGTCGAGATCAGCCGCTACGACAACGAAAAGGGCCGGTTCACGCTCATTTTCCTGGCGGCGCCCAAGGACGCGGAAAGGGCGCGGGCGAGCAAGGCGCCGATGATAGAGCTGACTTACAACTGGGATCCGGAGAAGTACACCGGCGGGCGCAACTTCGGCCATCTGGCTTATCGGGTCGACGATATCTATGCCACCTGCCAGCGCTTGCAGGAATATGGCATCGTCATCAACCGCCCGCCGCGCGATGGCCGGATGGCTTTTGTCCGCTCGCCGGACAACATTTCCATCGAGCTGCTGCAAGCTGGCGAGTCGTTGCCGGTACAGGAGCCATGGGCGTCGATGCCGAACATTGGGGAGTGGTGACGCCAGGAGCGGTGATTCAGTCCTTCTATCGGGGTGATCTAATCAATCGCTTAGACACATAAATGAGAATCCTTATCATTTCTGGTGTGGGTCCAGGGAGGTAAGGATATGGCCAAGACGCTCAGTTTCGCTGGAGTCCATTTTACGGTGGCCTTCGGCGTTGGTTATCTGCTTAGTGGCAGTATTGCCGTCGGCGGCGCGATCGCGCTGGTCGAGCCGCTGTGCAATACCATTGCTTATTTCTTTCACGAAAAGCTGTGGGAACGGCGGCGCCGGCGGCAGGCAGCCGGCGCCGATTTGCCTGAGGAGCATCACGGTTCGAGGGCCGTTTTTCCCGTCTGACGAGTTGTTTTTCCCGCTGGATGCCGCAATCCCGAAAGATTGGCTCAATCAGGGAGGAGGTAGCCATGAAGCAGACTGGATCGGAGCAGTGGGAGCAGGGCGGCTCTAGCCGGCGTAATGTCGGCGATACGGAACGGCGGCTGTCGCTGCTTGGCGGCGCACTCGCCAGCGTCGCGGGGCTTAGGCGAGGCGGCCCGCTGGGGCTGCTGCTGGCAGGCCTCGGCGCAATGTTCATATATCGCGGTGGAACAGGCCACTGTCCTCTCTACGAACGTATGGGCCGCAGCAGCGCCAGCCCGTCCGATCAGGGGCTACTTGGCCGCTCAAGCAGCACCCCACCGCGCTTGCGCGCATCGGTGTCGATCAACCGGGACCGCAGCGAGCTGTATAACTATTGGCGCGACTTCAGCAACCTTGCCCGCTTCATGCGTTATATCGAGGAAGTGCGGCCGGCCGGCGAGGGGCGCTCGCATTGGGTGGCCGAGGTCCCTATGGCCGGTCGGGTTGAATGGGATTCGGAAGTGACCGCCGATGTACCCAACGAGCGTATCGCCTGGCGCTCGGTGGAAGGCTCGGAGATCGAAACCGAGGGCGAGGTGCGTTTTCGCTCCAGCCCGTACGGTACCGAGCTTGAGGTGGAGATGAGCTATCAGCCGCCTGGTGCCGCCGGCGCCATTGCCGCCCGCCTGGCCAGATCGTTGACCCAGTCGATGCTGCGCGAGGACTTGCGGCGCTTCAAACGGCTGATGGAAGCCGGCGAGGTTCCGACCGCCGCGATCAGTCAGTAGCCACAGCGGCCGGTCGACACCGAGCGTCGGCCACTGCACGCCGGCGCAGCCGCTCGACTGGATTTCAGGGCGCCGAGCAGCCAGTCGATGTTCCGTTCGCCAGGGAGGGCGTATGAAAGCAGTCGTCTGGCACGGCAAAACCGATGTGCGGGTAGATCATGTGCCGGATCCCGCCATCGTTAATCCTCGCGATGTGATTGTGCGGGTAACGGCAACGGCGATCTGCGGTTCCGATCTCCATCTGTACGACGGCTATATCCCCACCATGCGCGAGGGCGACGTGCTTGGCCACGAGTTCATGGGCGAGGTGGTGGAGATCGGCCCGGCGGTGCAGAACCTGCAGCTCGGCGACCGCGTGGTCGTGCCGTTTCCGATTGCCTGCGGCAGCTGTTATTTCTGCGGGCGCGAACTCTGGTCGCTATGCGATAACTCCAATCCCAACGCCTTCATGGCGGAGCAGGTGTGGGGACAGTCGCCGGCCGGGATCTTCGGCTACTCGCATCTGGTCGGCGGCTATGCCGGCGGTCAGGCCGAGTATGTGCGGGTACCCTACGGCGATGTCGGGCCGCTGAAGGTGCCGGAGCATCTCAGCGACGAGCAGGTGCTGTTCCTGACCGATATTTTCCCTACGGGTTACCAAGCTGCCGAATATTGCGATATCCAGCCAGGCGACACAGTAGCGGTCTGGGGTTGTGGTCCGGTCGGCCAGTTCGCTATCGCCAGTGCCCGCATGCTGGGGGCGGAACGCATTATCGCCATCGACGACGTACCAGAGCGGCTGGAAATGGCAGTGCGGCAGCACGGGGCTGAGCCGTTCAGGCCAAGAGCGAGGCAGGCAATACCTTGGAGGTGGTCGCGGCGTTGCGGGGCATGACCGCAGGGCGTGGGCCGGACGCCTGCATCGACGCCGTCGGCATGGAAGCACATGGCGTCGGCCTGGAAGACTGGTACGACAGGATCAAGCAGAACATGCGGCTGGAGACCGAACGGCCGGTAGCTTTACGCCAGGCGATCATGGCCTGCCGCAAAGGCGGGGTGGTATCGGTGCCGGGCGTTTACGGTGGCCTGGCTGACAAGATCCCGCTGGGCGCGCTGATGAACAAGGGGCTGACGCTCAGAACCGGCCAGACCCACGTGCATCGCTACCTGAAGCCGCTGCTGGAGCGGATTGAACAAGGGGCACTGGATCCAAGCTTTGTCGTTACCCATCGCTTGGCGCTGGAGGAGGCGCCGGCCGCTTACCGGATGTTCCGCGACAAGCGCGACGGCTGTATCAAAGTCGTGCTGCGGCCGGGGGCGACGGTGCATTAAAGAGGAGCGGCCTCTGCGCTGCCGGCCGGCGCTGTCAGGGCGGGTTCGTCGCGTTTGCGAAAGTTTGTAACCCATTGTAGGGCAAGGGAAAGCCCTCCTTATCCCCAGATCCTGTCGATAAATCTGTGGATAACCGCTGCACATCTCGCCGAAGTCATGGCCAGCCAAGGCCTCGCAACGGATCGGTGGAATTTTCACCGATGCACCTAAGCCATTGATATGTCGTCCTGCCGCTGCCTCCTCGAAGCTCTGCGGGTTACGCCGAGCGGGCTTGCCGAGGCGCTGTCACTGGCGGTTGAAGAACTACGGCTTAGACACCAAAACCAGCTTATAGCGACCTAAATAAACTCTAATGGTCGCAATAAATGAGGAATAAAAATCGGAGAATACTTATATGGAAATTGACATGCGCTTCAGTTGGGGTGGCGTCCGCCGATTGTTTTTCTGGCTTGTCGGCTTTGAGCTCGTGTTGCTACTTGCTTACCTTTCTGAGTCCGCCGTTGGAAGTGGTGTATGGACTGTTGAGCGGCTGCTTGATCTGGATGGGGAGCAAAGCGTAGCTGCATGGTTTTCGGTGGTGCAATTGGCTGCGATTGGTGTGCTTTTCCTGATAAAGGCGTTAACAGCACGTCCGGAAGATGGCGTGCCCCGCTGGTTTTTAGTGCTGGGCTGTGGCGGGTTTTTCTTTCTTTCGATGGATGAGCATCTGGAATTGCACGAGACTATCACCAAGATCATGATTCAATTTGACTGGATGCCACGCTTTAGCGGTGATCATGGCGTCTGGGTTTTCTTTTACCTTGGTGCTGGTTTGCTTTTGCTGTTGGTTTCTATACGGCCAGTGAAAACGCTGTGGTGTCAGTATAATTACTCATTTCTTTTGATGGCGGCTGGCGCCGGCGTTTTTCTGCTCGGTGCAGTCGTGCTCGAAATCTTAGCGTATGAATTCTTGGCGGATGAACCGCTGTTCTACTACGTTTTGGAAGTGGCGGCGGAAGAGTTCATGGAGATGCTGGGAGCGACCTCCATACTCTGCGGTGCAGCCTTCTATGTACTGGAGGCGGAGGCTCGGCCAATTACGGCTAACGATGTCGATACTGTTCCGGGCCTGCTGCTTGAGACTGCTTGAGGCGCCGGCAGCTGACTGGTTGTGGGCAAGCCGATCTCAAGCCGGTGTTTATCGGGCCGTTGCAATCCAGAGTAGTGGGCAACGGCCGCTGGCAGTGGGCGGCACTGGCGGGTGCCACCCACCGTCGGCTTTGCTCGTGCCGGTCGTATGGGTCAGACAGGCGCATGCTTGGGTGAGATGGCGCCGCCGATCAGCGCCCCGATAAGCAGGCCGATGCTGGAGATAAGCGCCCAGATACCGACGGCAATCCCCGAGAGGAAGCCGATCACCGCATGATCGAACATCGCCATCAAGCCCCAAACGCCGAAAAAGACCACAATCGCCGGCAGTACGGCCGCGCTCAGGGCGCGGCCAACGGTGCCCGCTTTGTAGCCGCCGACGACGCCGCCGATCAGGCCGTTGAGCGCCGGCAGGAAGAACAGCACCAAGCTGACGCCGACCATCCACAGCGAACTGCCAATGACCGAGCTCCGTTGATAGTCCGCCATCCTTACGCCCCTGCTCTGCCGTTGCACTGTCTGACAAGATGGGGTGACAAGGAAGCGCAGCCAAGCTGTTGTTTCTTTTCGTTAAGTATCTGTAAAGAAAGGTAGAAATGTCATTATCCCCAGTTCCTGTGGATAAGCCTGTGGACGAAGGCGGGAAATGTCGGGCGAGCCATGGCCGCTACAGGGTGCCCTTCAAATTGGCGAAAATTTCAGCGCCGCCGCCCGGGGTGGTTCGCCAGAGCGCGGTGGTCGCCCGGCCAGGGTGCAGCCGGGTGGTTGGCAGGAAAGCCGCGTCACTCAATGACGGCGCATGAACTGGAGGAATTCATCCGGCGGCAGCGGCGGGCTGTAGTAGTAGCCCTGCAGGATGTTGCAGCCGATCTGCCGTAGAAAGGCCGCTTGGGCAGAGTTCTCCACTCCTTCGGCGACGACATCCAGCTGTAGCCGATGGGCGAGTTCGACCAAGCCGGTAACCACCTTGGTGGCTTCGGCGCTGTGGGTCAGGGCGGTGACAAAAGATTGGTCGATCTTGAGTCGGCTGACCGGCAGCTGCGCCAGATAGGCAAACGATGAATAGCCGGTGCCGAAGTCGTCGATGGCAAAACGCACGCCCAGCGGCTTGAGGGCGTGCATGCGCTCGACCACGGCTTCGATGTCTTCCACCAATGAGCTCTCTGTCAGCTCCAGTACCAGGCGATCGCCGGAAAGCCCGGTTTCGCTCAGGATAGCTACCACCAAATTGACTAGGTCTGGTCGGTGCAGCTGCGTCGCCGTCAGGTTTACCGCCACCTCCAGACCGGCGAAGCCGGCACGCTGCCACTGGGCCGCTTGCTCACAGGCAACGCGCAGCACGTGCTCGCCAAGGGCGTGGATAGTGCTGGTCTGATCGGCGATGGCGGTAGCCTCGGTAGCAGAGACAATGCCTAGCTCCGGATCGTGCCAGCGGAGCAAGGCCTCGGCGCCAATCAGGCGGCCGCTGGGGATATGCATTTCTGGCTGGAAGGCGAGCGCCAGCTGGTTGCTGCCGATGGCGCGGCGCAACCGGCGAAGAACGTCGTAGCGGCGCACTTGGCTGGTTTCCAGCGACGGCGTGTACAGAGTCAAGCTGCTCTCGGTGATGGGGCGATTGGCCCGCATGGCGACATTGGCATGCTGTATCAGGTCGTGGCCGTCGCGGGCGTCGTCCGGATAAGTGCTGACCCCGACCTTGGCGCCTATGTGCAGCATGCGGTCGCCGACAGGGAAAGGTGGGGCAAGGCTGCGCAGTATGCGCTGGCCCAGCGTTTCCGCGGCCGTACCCTCCTCGAACTCGATCAGCATGAACTGATCGTCACGCCAGCGGCCGACGACCCGGGGCGGCGGAAAATCCTGAGTCAGGCGGCTGGTGATAGCCCGCAGCAGCTCGTCGCCGGCAACGCGGCCGTAGATTCTGTTGAAAGTAGCAAAGTTGTTGAGGTCGAGTAGGGCGACAACGACCCGCTGATGCCGCTCGCTGGCAAGCTGCAGGGCGTATTCCAGGCGATCGGTCAGCAACCGCCGGTTGGGCAGAGAGGTCAGCGGATCAAAGTAGGCGTTACGCTCAATCTCGAGGCGGAGCTGGTCGATGTTGCGCTGCTGCTGCAGCTCGCTCTCGACTAGTGCCGCCAGCTGCTGGAGCAGCGCTAGTTCGCGCCGTGGCAGATGGCGCGGCTTGTGGTCGATGAGGCAGAGTGTGCCTACTGGCTGCCCGGCGGTGCCGCGCAAGGGAACAGCGGCGTAGAACCGGATCGGCGGATCGCCCTGAACCAGCGGGTTATTCGCAAACTGCGGGTCGCTCCAGGCGTCTTCCACCACTACGGGTTCGTCGTTGGCAGCCACGTGCTGGCACAGCGAGATGCTCCGCTCCCTTGCGCGCAGCTCGGCCCCTGCCGCTGATTTGAACCATTGGCGATCCTTGTCGGCCAGCGACACTAGTGCGATTGGCACCTTGAACAGGTCGGCGGCAAGCTGCGTGTAGCGATCGAAGCGCTGTTCGGCTTCGGTATCGAGAATTTTCAGCGAGTAAAGGTCGCGTAGACGCTGCGCCTCAAACGGCGGCGTCGGCGCCGGCTGGAAGCTGTCGGTCGGGCGTTGAATGGTCATTTGTCATGGCAATATGGTCAAAGCTTAACCGCCATGTTTGGGGCAGATAGTTAACAGAGAAAGCGGTAGATGGGGGTTGGATAGCGGGCGTCAAAAGGAAAGGCGGCACTGTTCTGTCTGCGCCCGTTGCAGAGCTATCGCTCCCCGGTCGCCGTAGTCTGCTCTTTCGGGCGCAGGCCGGCGGCGGCCAGCGTAGTGAGGGCTTCCAGGGCGCGGGCGTCCCCCTTGGCAGCAGCGAGGCGGATCCACTTGAGGGCCTCTTCCACATCTTCCACGACGCCTTGGCCGTAGTAGTACATATAGCCGAGCGTGTACTGGGCGTGCGGATTGCCGAGCTCGGCTTCGTGTCGCAGCAGGGGCAGTGCACGGGCATAGTCCTGCGCCAGATAGGCGCTGCGCGCCTCGTCCATGGTCAGCGCTTCCCGGGGGGCGGGCTTTGGGGTCGAGGTGCAGGCGGTCAGGCCTAGGACAAGGGCGAATGCCAAGCAGAATCGTCCAGTCAGTAGCTTGATCATGTGGGCTCCTTTTTTATTGCCATTGTCAGGCCGTCGGCGATAGGGATGAGGCTGAGCCAGATACGGTCGTCGGTTTTGAGGAAGGCGTTCAGCTCCCGGATGGCGTTAGTGTCGGCATCCCGGATGCTGAGGTCGGCAACGTGGCCGCCCCAGAACATGTTGTCGAGCAGGATCAGCCCGCCCGGCCGGATCAGTTGGAGCGCCCGCTCATAATAATGGCGGTAATTTTCCTTGTCGGCATCGATGAACGCCAAGTCGAAGCGCCCTTGTTCACCTTCCGCCAGCAGAGCATCCAAGGTTGCCAATGCCGGTGCCAGGCGCAACTCGATCTTGTGGTCGACGCCGGCTTCTTGCCAATAACGCTTGGCGATATCGGTCCATTTTTTGCTGATGTCGCAGGCGATCAGGCGTCCATCGTCCGGCATGGCGAGTGCGAAGCACAGGCTGCTGTAGCCGGTGAACACCCCGATCTCGATGGCCTTGCGGGCATTGATCAGCCGTGCCAGCAGACCCATGAATTGGCCTTGCTCCGGCGCGACCTGCATCTGGGCTTGGGGTAGCTGGGCGGTTTCCTCACGCAGTCGGCATTGGACCGAGGATTCACGCAGGGAGACCCGCAGCAAGTACTGATACAGGTCGTCGGTGAGCTGCAAGCTCTGCTTGGTCATCTGCCGTTGACGTCCTTTTCGACTTGTGAATTCACTGGCAGATTAGCGTCCGCCGCCGCCTTATACTCGATTCAGCCAACCTGCCGCAGCCCTGCGGCAGGCAAAGGAAACGACACATGGTTGCTGCCGAGCATAACAGAAGAAAAACGACGATGGAGGCAGGTCTGCGGGTTCTCCAGATTACCGATACCCATCTTTTCGGCGATCCGGCCGGCCGGTTGGCGGGCATGGAAACAGACTCGTCTTCGCTGGAAGTCATTGAGCGGGTAATGGCAGATTTCTGGCCAGCTGACTTGATCCTGGCGACCGGCGACATCGTCCATGACGGTACCGAACAGGCGTATCGGCGCTTCAAGGAGCGTTTCGAGCAATTCGGCGTCCCGACACTGGTGATTCCCGGTAACCACGATAGGCCGGAGTTGTTGCGGCGGATCATGCGAGGCGGCTTTGTGCAGGCGGTGGACCACTTCCTGCTGGACCAGTGGCTGTTCGTGATGTTGGATTCGACGGTGCCGGGCACCGACGGCGGCCATCTGACGGAATCGGAGCTGGCTCTGCTGGAGCGCCGGCTCAGCGCTTATCCAGATCACCATGCGATGGTCTGCCTGCATCATCACCCCGTCTCCGTCGACTGTGACTGGATTGACCTGATCGGCGTAGACAACGGCGATGCCTTGTTCGCAGTGATCGACCGGTTTCCGCAGGTGCGTAGCGTGGTATGGGGGCATATTCATCAGGACTACAGCGGCGAGCGCAACGGCGTGCAGCTGTACGCCTCGCCCTCCACCTGCGTTCAGTTCAAGCCGCAACAGACCAATTTTGCCTTGGACGATTTGCCGCCCGGGTTCCGCTGGTTCGAGCTGTACCCGGATGGGCGTATTGTCTCGGCCGTGGAGCGGCTAGATGATCGTATTCGTGGAGTCGATCTGCTGTCCGGCGGCTACAGTTAAGAATTCGAAAAAGATTATCGCTGGGGGGCGGCGCATGACGTTGGGTAAAACCAAGGATCCTGTTCTTCAGCACGGCGGTGACGCTCTCGAGCTTGCCCGAGTGCGGCGCGAACTGGACGAAGTGCGCCACCGGTTAGAGGAAGAGACCGCCTACTACCGGGCTGAACTGGAGGCGGTGCGCCAGCGCGGAGAGCGGGATGCTACCCGGCTGCAAGCGGATGAGGTAGCGCGTCGGCGGCGTGCCGAGGAACAGTTGGCGAGTGCCAATGCAGAGCTGCAGCAACTGCAGGCCAAGCTCGCTGACACGCTCAGGCAAAACGAGCAGCTGAATAGCAAGCTTATCGAGTTGGCTGCAGCCCAGAATGAGCGTGAGCAAGCGGCGCTGGAAAATGAGCGTAGCGCTGCCCGAATCGCTTGGCAGGAGGCAGAGGGCGAACTTACCCGGCAGGAGCGCGAGCTGACGGCAGCCCGCCGGCTGCTGGCGGAAGAGCAGGGGGCGCGCCAGAGCCTGGAAGCGTTGGTGGCCCAGTGGGAACAGGAAGCCGCGCGGGCGCAGCAGGCCGAGGAAGAGGCGGTGCAGTTGGTGGCGTCGCTGAAGAAGGCGCTCTGGAAAACGGCTCATGCGCGGCGGCAGGCCGAAATCGCTCTGGTATCGCTGCGCGCCGATCTTAAAAAGACCCAGCAGATTCCCGCCTTCGGGGCCGAGCAGGCGCAGCCAGCCGCAGCTGTCGGGACGAGCGCACCGCGTTTTCGTGGCGATGGCTATAACGAGCTCAGTCAGGAAGCGCTGAAGACCGTATTCTTTGGCGATCTTAGCGAAGATCTTGCCGACGATTTTCTCCTGACCACTGCCGATGCCTCGCTGGACAAGGAAACGGTTGGTCAGTTGCGCGCGGTTGCAACCCAGCCGCCACCCGTGGCCCGTGTGCCAATCGCGGCTCCTAAACCGGCGCTCTCGCAACCCCCAGCGGTTACCACTCCACCAGCTGCGTCCATGCCTATTCGCCAGCAGACGGCGCCGCCGCAGGCCAAAGTCCAGGGCGGCGGCAAGCGTAAACTGCTGCTGTTTTTCGTGCTGGCGGCCCTGGCGGGCGGGGCGTTTTACTGGCTGTCGTCGACCGGGCTGCTGGCGCGCATTCTGAAGGCTGTTGCTCCGGCGCTATCCTGACGGCTGCATTCCTGCTGCTTTTCGATCAACCCTAGGCTGGCAAGCCCCTTCGCCAGGAATCTGCTACCGCTGTCGGGCGGGGAACAGTGTTGCCAGTCGGCGTGCTTCGGCTTCCGGATCGGCTGCTAGAAACACGCTGCTGATTACGGCGAGCGCATCGGCGCCGGCGGCGATTACCGGCGCCGCGTTGCCGGCGCTGATACCGCCGATAGCAACCAGCGGCAAGGCAAGCTGCCGCTTCGCTTGCGTCAGCAGGCTCAGCGGCGCTGGTACGGCTTCCGGCTTAGTGGCGGATGGGTAAATACTGCCGAACGCCACATAATTGGCGCCTTCAGCTGCTGCCGAGCGGGCACGGTCCAGCGAGTCGTAGCACGATATCCCAATGATCGCTTTCGCCCCGACGATCCGGCGTGCCTCGGCCAGGCTCATGTCGCTGCGCCCGAGGTGAACGCCGTCGGCGCCGACCTCGGCGGCCAGGGCGGGATCGTCGTTGACGATGAAGATGGCGCCGTGGCGCTGGCACAGCGCCCTGATAGCCTCCGCCTCGGCGCGGCGCTGTGCCGGGAAACCTGATTTGTCGCGGTACTGGATGACGCTGGCGCCGCCGCGCAGCACCGCTGCCACTCGGGGCAGCAGAGTCGCGGGCTCGCTGGGTGTGTCAGTGAGTACATACAGGCCGGCAAGGCGTCTGGTGTCGGGGGACATGCTGATCGGATTTCGTCCTGGATCGCGCAGAGGTTAAAGTGAGCAGCCGAGGCGCAATGGCTGCGGCAATGACGACTAGGCTAACGGGTAAGCGAGGATCATGGAATACAAGGCGTACATGTGCGTAATTTGCGGCTGGATCTATGAAGAAGAGCACGGTGCGCCCGATGCGGGAATCGCCCCGGGGACCCGCTGGGAAGACGTGCCGCCTAACTTTACTTGTCCGGAGTGTGGCGCCGGCAAGGAAGATTTCGAGATGATCGAGATCTGAATACCCCCACCTTGTGCATAGCCTGCACGTGCAGGCTTCACCGGTCTGAAGCAAGAGGACAATTGTATGAGTCGATCCCAGCGCCTGTTCGAAGAGGCACAGCAGGTTATCGTCGGCGGCGTCAACTCGCCGGTACGTGCCTTCCGCGGCGTCGGCGGCGATCCAGTGTTTTTCCGGCGCGGCGAGGGGCCGTATCTGATCGATGTCGATGGCCGGCGCTACGTTGACTACGTGCTGTCCTGGGGGCCGCTGGTGATGGGCCACGCTCATCCGGCAGTAGTGGAGGCGGTGCGGCAGGCAGCGGCCGACGGCCTGAGTTTCGGTGCCCCCACCGAAATCGAGATACGCATGGCGCAGCGGGTGCGGGAGCTGGTGCCGTCCATGGAACTGGTGCGGATGGTGAGCTCGGGCACCGAGGCCACCATGAGCGCACTGCGCCTCGCCCGCGGCTTTACCGGCCGCGACAAGATCGTCAAATTCGAAGGCTGCTACCACGGCCACGCGGATGCGCTGTTGGTGAAGGCCGGCTCCGGTGCGCTGACGCTGGGTGTGCCGAGCTC